>DNBN01000282.1 GCA_003491845.1 Porticoccaceae bacterium
TTCTTTGTCATCAGGCCCATGATAAAAACCTACACTGCTCCTCTTTCAACCTTAGGGGCTCAAGCTACCAAAGACGGAGAACTCACCCAGGCAGAATTAAATATGCTGGAGGCAGGTGACGGTTCGTCGCTAAAAGATATAAGAGCGAAACTAAAGCCGAAACGATCGGGAATATCTGCGGATATGCTAGATACGGCAAATACTTATGACGACAAAGTAGCTTTAGTGCGCTTATTGGTTGCTGATGACGCAGGAAGGGTAGCTAATGTACTTAAAAAAATGATCCGTCCGGCGTAACGGTGTATTGGAGAAATAATCATGGCTAAAGACAAAGATACAGAAAAAGATGAAGAAAAAGGCAAAGACAAGGATAAAAAGCAAAAAGGGAAGAAAGGCAAAAACGTCCCTGAAGAAAAGCCTGAAATTAGCCCGCTGCAACTAGAGTTTAATGCCATGTCGGGAACAGAACGTGCCGCTGTTATCATGCTGCTTCTGGGTGAGCAACAAGCGGCGGACGTCATTCGCTTTATGGCTCCAAGGGAAGTGAGTGCCTTGGGCACGGCGATGGTTGGCGTAGCTGACTTATCACAGGATCTAGTTAATCTAGTATTAGATGATTTTGTTGCCACCATTAAGACGCAAACTAATTTGGGTCTCGGCACACCTGGATATGTCGAAAATGTTCTCAAAAGAGCATTAGGTGATGAAAAAGCAGCCACAGTATTGGGCAAAATAATGCCTCCAGCATCTAGTAAAGGATTAGAAATACTTCAATGGATGGATGCGAAGTCCATAGGAGAGATGATTAACGAGGAGCATCCACAAGTCATAGCTATTATTTTGTCTGTTTTGGAACATGATATTGCCGCTCAGGTTTTGGAGTTCGTATCTGAGAATAAAAGAGCAGAAATTATTCAGCGGGTAGCTACGCTTGATTCAGTCCAGCCTTCTGCGATGGAGGAGTTGGAGGGGATAATGGCTGAGCAATTCACCAGCAACACATCTGCCAAAGCAGCTAGCCTCGGAGGAGTGCAAACAGCCGCACAAATAATGAATTTCGCAAAGGTAGATGTAGCTTCATCTGTAATGTCAGGCGTGAGTTCAATGGATGAAGCCTTGGCTACATTTATTCAAGACAAAATGCTAACGTTCGAGAATATGGCCGAAGTTGATAATCGCAGTATTCAAACACTGCTTCGTAGTATCGAGCAAGATATGCTCATGTCTGCGCTGAGAGGCGCTGATGAGAGAACAAAAGATAAGTTTCTATCAAATATGTCTGAGCGAGCTCGAGACTTACTAGTCGATGACATGGAAGCTAAAGGGCCCATTCGAGTTAGTGAGGTTGAGGCTGCACAAAAGGGCATAATGCAAATCGCAAGAAAGCTTTCTGATGATGGAGAAATAATGTTAGCGGGTGCTGGTGAAGCCTTTGTCTAGTTTGGAACCAAAAGTTAGCTGGAGGCTCAATGATTTGCTAAGAGCTGGCCATAAAGCTAGAGCTTTTGCTGCTGTTAATTGGTCGAGTCCGGGTGATCAAAGCAGCAAAGCGTTTAAACAGTGGCACCCAGACAAGCTGGATGATGCTAACGAGTACGAGATTAAAGAAACGGAGATGTCTGAAAACAATGAAATAGAAGCTAGTTTTGAAAGGCCATCGATTTCTGAGGATGACTTGTATCTTATTAAGCAAGATGCATATGAGGCTGGCTTTTCTGCAGCAAAGGGTGAGGCAGAGTCTAGTTTTGCAGAAGCAAAACAAGTACTTGCTAAATTAACCGAAGATATAAGAGATAATCAAAAGAACAAGCATGAGTTTTACAACCCGCTTAAAAAATTAGCGTTACATCTTGCGGAGCAGCTTGTCCGTGGAGAGCTAAACATATCAGATGAAGCTATAAATCGCTTAGTAAAGGCAGCTTTGGACGATGTTCAAGCTAGCGGAGAAGACCACACTGTTCTAAATCTACACCCTAGTGATTTAGAAAAGATTCAACCCAATTTGGGCTCAGATTTTTCTCATTTAGAGTTGCGGGCCGATTCTCAGATATCTCAAGGGAGTTTAAGGCTAACAATCGGAGATACCGCGATTGAAGATTTATTAGAAAATCGATTGCAGGTTTTAGCTGAAGATCTTCTAAACAACAGTCAAACTTTTAAGTCACATAGTGAGTCTACATCAGTACCTGAAGAATCAATTGAAGGTGAATACGAAAGGGACGTGTCAACAGAGAGGTCCAGGGAATCAACGGCTGATGAAACTGATGTGTCGGGGAAAAAAGATTTCGAGGATAAGCTGGAAGACAGAGATGATAAGAGCTTCAACGATGCTTAATTTTGAAAATCAAGTAGAGCAACACATTCACTCTATTCGAGCGCCAGAGGCGTCCAGTAGTGGCAAGCTTGTACGTGTTGTTGGTTTAACTCTGGAGGCTAAAGGAATAAGCGCCCCTCTTGGAGCACATTGTCAAGTTGAAACTGCTGAGAAAAACGTTTTCATCGATGCTGAGGTAGTCGGATTTCATGAGGAGCTTTTATTCCTCATGCCGTTCACAGAGCCCTTAGGAATCGGACCTGGTGCTCGGGTTTGGGTTAGCCCACACAGCTCTAAAGTTGTTATTAGCGACGGCCTCCTCGGTAGAGTGCTAGACGGACTGGGCCAACCTATTGATAATAAAGGATCCATACCCAATCCTAAAAAGTTTGCGCTGGCTAGCGCGCTCGTTAATCCCATGGAGCGAGGGCCGATTGATAAGGTCTTGGATACTGGAATCAAGGCAATTGATACTTGCTTGACGCTAGGGCAAGGGCAAAGAATTGGCCTGATGGCCGGGTCAGGCGTTGGTAAGAGTGTATTGCTGGGCATGCTAACTCGAAATACTGATGCAGATGTAGTAGTGATAGGTTTAATTGGTGAAAGAGGTAGGGAAGTTCAAGAATTTATACATCAAACTTTAGGGGAAACAGGCTTAGCTAAGTCCGTAGTTGTAGCATCTCCAGCAAACATATCTCCGGTTGTAAGATTAAAGGCTACAAATTTAACTCATCTCATTGCAGAGTACTTCAGAGATCAAGGTAAGAATGTTCTTTTACTTTGTGACAGTTTAAGTCGGGTTGCTCACGCTCAAAGAGAAATCGGACTAGCGATTGGTGAGCCGCCTACGGCGAAAGGTTACCCGCCCTCAGTTTTTGCTCTTTTACCTCGACTAATTGAGAGAGCTGGAGTAGGAAGAAATGGATATGGATCCATAACAGCTGTATATACGGTTCTTGCGGAGGGAGATGACCGCACAGATCCTATCATCGACATTGCCAGAGCCTCATTGGATGGACAGGTGATGTTATCTCGAGACCTTGCAGATGCAGCTCATTATCCTGCCATTGATTTGGCAGGATCTATTTCTCGGGTTATGAATAGCTTGGTAAATACAGATATGCTCCAGGCGGCTAATCGATTCCGAAGGCTGTGGACTTTGTATCAACAAAATCAGGACTTGATACAGGTAGATGCTTATTCCCCTGGATCAAACCCTGATTTAGATCAAGCTATTCAATTAAGACCACAAATGCAAAATTTCTTGCAACAATTAAGCGATGAATCAGTTAGCTTTGCCGATAGTCAGGCCCAGTTACTAGAACTCCTGGACAATGGATTATGAATCCTCGCTCTATTCCTGCGTGGAACACCTTGACAGCCAAATCCGGACGAGAGTTAAAAAGAGCTCAAAGTTTGTTAAGCGCGGCAAATGCTCGAGCGAGCCAAGCTCAACTTCGGATGACTAAACTTGATAATTTACTAGTTGAGTATTCAAGCAGCCTAAATGACATGCTATCTAAACCACATAGCACCCAAGAGGCAGGTAATTTCAGACAGTTCATTGTTCAGCTGCAATTTCTTAAACAGCGTGCTGATATAGATCTCCACAAAGCGGAGTTGGATGTTACTGAGGCCAAGAGTGAAGTCATTGTTGCTGACCAAGAAAATCTTAAACTTTCTAGGTTGTTAGGCAGAGCTAAGACTGAATTGGAAAATCAAAGAATCGGCATAGAGACAAAAGAAGCCGAGAGTCAAAGTATCATTCAATTTAACCTAAAGGCCCCCCCCTCCCATTAAAAGTAAGTTTTGGCACGCTCATTGCTACGTTCTAGGTAAATAAAATAAT
>DNBN01000069.1 GCA_003491845.1 Porticoccaceae bacterium
CATTATTGAAGCCCAAGGCCTAGTGGTTGAGAAGTTAGCTCGTTAAATGTCAATAATACTGACAGTGGTCGACGATGACCATAAGTTATGCACAATTATATTAATTCGCCTGATTTTTTATTTGGATGACTAATCTGTTGTGATATGTGTGCTATTTGTGCTTTAAAAAAACAACAAATCAGTCATGTTAGGGCTATGACTGCTGTAGTTAAAGTGACATTATACCTATTGTCGAATTATGGATTGGAGGTGCTTAAAATGAAATTAGTTTTGTTTATAGTGGTTTGGATGGCAACGCTGTCATTGGCAGCAATCACCTTTGCCACTGAAGTGGATAATCAACAAGTATTGCCTGATCCGGTTTTGGACTCGTCTGATGAGTTTGTGGCGCTTGACCCAGCCGATTGGGGGATCCGTAATGGTTGTATTTCTAGGTCGCGTATTAGGAATATCCGTTTTGTTGATGACCAGACTGCGATCATTGATATGATGGGGAAAAAGAAAATACTTTTAACCATGCGCAAAGAGTGCCGTGGTATTAAAAGACATGGCTACATCACTCAGGTAAGAGGAAATCAACTGTGTGCGCGGTTTGATCGTTTCGAGGTGATTGATCGCGGTATGATCTGTGCTGTTGGCTCATTGGAGCCTTTTATCCCTCCAGTGGAAACCAACGAAACTGATGCAATTGATAAGAGCTCAGAGGCTGAGATGCCGGCGGATAGCTAGAGGTAACTGGTGAAAATTATTCATGGCGTGCGGCTCTTAGTATCACTGTGCCTGTTGCTCAGCTCGTTTTTATCACATTACTGCTCGGCAAGTGTGCTTAATATTGAAGGTGAGTTCATTCAAGGTGGCCTGGTTTTGGGGCAAATAAGTCCGTCCTCATCGGTGCTCTATCAGGGCGAAACGCTTGCCTTGACAAAAGAGGGACAATTTATTGTTGGATTAGGCCGGGATGCTGCGGAGACGTTGAAACTGTCGGTCATCGATAAGAATCTTGATAAAGTTGAGCATGAATTTTTTGTTACCGCTCGACAATATGATGTTCAAAAAATTGTTGGAGTGCCGCAAAGAACGGTAACCCCTAATGTTGAAGACTTGGTTAGAATTCGTGAAGAAGCGGCATTGGTTAGATCATCGCGACAGCTGTCTACGCAACATTCTCCGTTTCTATCAGGTTTTCGGCGTCCAGCTGAAGGTCCTATTACCGGGGTGTATGGAAGTCAAAGAGTCTACAATGGTGTTCCTAAAAGTCCCCATTATGGAGTGGACTACGCTGGCCCGGAGGGTGCCTTGGTAATAGCCCCGTCCGGGGGCGTTGTAGTGCTAGCGGAGATTGATTTGTTTTATTCTGGTGGTACCTTAATCATTGATCATGGACATGGGTTGAGTTCATCCTTTCTCCATCTTAGCGAGATTTTAGTGGCTAAAGGGGACTCTGTTCAGAGCGGCGAGCCAATAGCAAAGATTGGCGCGACGGGTCGAGCCACAGGGCCGCATCTTGACTGGAGAATGAATTGGAAATCGGTACGTATCGATCCACAACTAGTGTTACAGGTGTTACCAGAGTAACTAACCCGATGGTCTCCAGAAAGAGCGTAGCTAAAATTGCCATAATGTTACTAAAATAAACGCTTTAATAGCAGTTTTCTATTAGGTTAAGTACAATGCCTCCTCAGATAAAGGGATACATGTGTGGATAAAGAACTTTTGAGTATTCTGGTTTGCCCAGTAAGCAAGGGGCCTTTGGAATACAGAAAAACTAATCAAGAACTGGTGTGTAAGGCCAGTGGATTGGCGTACCCCATAAAAGAGGGTATTCCAGTGATGTTGGAATCTCAAGCGCGAATCTTATCAGTAGATGAAAAGCTTTAATATTACTTGTGCATGACCAATAAAGGGTTAGTTAATGACTGATCAAAATGTAAGTCTGTTCACCCATATCATTAATCGAGACATTTCAGCGGATATTGTTTTTGAAGATGATATTTGTATAGTGATCAATGATATAGCACCCCAAGCGCCTGTGCATATGTTGGTGATTCCAAAGCAGCCAATGGCACGGTTAGTTGATGCTGATGCCGCAGATCAAGCTTTATTGGGTCATTTGATGTTGGTTGCGGGGCGTGTTGCTCGACAAGTCGGTGTTGGTGATGCTTTCCGGTTAGTGGTAAATAACGGTGCTGATGCTGGTCAGACAGTATTTCATTTACACTTGCATGTTTTAGCGACTGCAGATGGCGGATTAAAGCTTAGCGAAGCGGATATGTCCGATTAATACTTCAAGTACCCAGTTTAACTAATCTAGACTTTAGAGTGATAACAACAAAATGATGAAAAGCGCAGACATACGTGATGCATTTTTAACTTATTTTTCCGAAAAAGATCATCAGGCTATTTCAAGCAGCAGTTTAGTGCCGGGTAATGACCCGACTTTACTCTTTACCAATGCTGGAATGGTCCAATTTAAGGATGTCTTTTTAGGCGCTGATAAGCGGGATTACCAGCGTGCTGTGTCCTCTCAGCGTTGTGTAAGAGCGGGCGGAAAGCATAATGATTTGGAAAATGTGGGGTATACGGCTCGGCACCATACTTTTTTTGAGATGTTGGGCAACTTTAGTTTTGGCGACTATTTTAAGCGTGATGCCATAGGCTTTGCGTGGGAGTTCTTGACCAGTGTTTTAGGGCTACCAAAAGATCGTCTTTGGGTGACTGTTCATATTAGTGATGATGAAGCTGCAGATATTTGGATTAACGAAATCGGAGTTGATCCGAAACGATTGTCAAGGTTGGATGAGGATAATTTTTGGCAAATGGGTGATACCGGCCCATGTGGACCTTGTACAGAGATATTTTGGGATCATGGTGAACATATAGCAGGAGGTCCTCCCGGAAGTCCTGATGACGATTTGGACCGCTACATTGAGATTTGGAATTTAGTTTTTATGCAGTTCGAACGAGATACTGCCGGTAACATGAATGCGTTGCCAAAGCCCTCAATTGACACAGGCATGGGATTAGAACGTATTGCAGCGGTTATGCAAGGCGTCCATAACAATTATGATATCGACTTATTTCAGCATCTGATAAAAGCTGCATCCAACATTATTAAGACTGACGACCTAAAAGATAATTCCTTGAAAGTGATTGCTGATCATATTAGATC
>DNBN01000028.1:0-7119 GCA_003491845.1 Porticoccaceae bacterium
ATTGCGCTGAGTAAGAATGTCGATTAATTTGTAACGCGCTCGCACCAGACGACTGGGAGTAACATCTTCTCCAAGCATGGAGGGAGATAGATCAAGTATAACCACCAGTACTGAATCTTGTTTATGCACTGGTTGTGGTAATTGTTGCCATGTAGGACCTGCAAGGCTTAAGCAGCAAAGCACCCATGACAAGGCTAAAAACCCTAAATTCCACTGGGCTTTACGGCCTTTTTCAGTATCTTTATCTTCTATTAAAAATGGTAGCAATGCAGGGTTTATAATGTTGTGCCAATTTCCTACGTTACGTTTACGCCAACCAAAATAGACTAAAAGAATAGCTGCGGGTAACAGTCCTGCAAACCAAAAAGGTCGCAAAAAATGTAGGTTACTTAGACCTTCAGCGATACTCTCAATCATTCAGTCCCTCCCAACGACTTTTTAGTATAAAAATGATGAGACTCAGTAAGAACCCAAAGCCCAATGGCCAGTGGAAGAGCGTGGTCACCGGTCGAATAGTCTCTGCGTCCTGTTCTATAGGTTCTAGTTCATTGAGGCGAGTATAAATAGCAGCTAACTCTTGAGGATTCCGCGCTCGAAAATACTGACCGCCAGTGGTAGACGCGATGTCAGCAAGTGTCTTTTCATCTAGGTCAGCGCTGGGGTTAATTGTGGTGCTACCAAACAATCCTCGCTGCTGTTGACGTTCGGCGCCAATGCCAATCGTGTAAATTTTAACACCGGAGCGTTTGGCCAGATCAGTTGCTTCGGTGGGCTTAAGTGCACCTGTATTATTTGATCCGTCAGTCATAAGAATCAGCACGCGATTATCTTTTGGTCGGTCTTGTAGCCTCTTGATCGACAGGCCTATGGCGTCACCAATGGCCGTTCCATTTCCGGCAAACCCAATTTGCGCCTCCAGTAAAAGCATTTGCATGGTTTCTCTGTCAAATGTTAATGGGGTTTGTAGGTAAGCCTTTTCACCAAATAGTACAAGACCTAAACGATCACCTACACGTTGCACTACAAAATCACCGACAACCGCCTTTACAGCCACAAGACGATTTACCTGCCGACCTCCAAGCACCATATCTTCGCGCTCCATACTGCCAGAAATATCCACTGCAATAAGAATGTCACGGCCTGTAGTAGGCAGCGCCACAGGATCGCCAACATAGACCGGTCGGGCCAAACCTACCAAGGCAGACAACCAACACAAAGATAATAAAACAATGAGATAATGACTGCGCCAATCATTATTTTTTGAGTAACCAGACTCTGCTAAAGCAGCAGCGACGAACAGGGGTGCTTTTAGTGCTTGGCTATTGGTTTTCGCGGGGGTGCGCCACCACCGATATATTAGCGGCAGAGGGATGAGGCCTAACACCCATAGCCATGTGAAGCTTAGCATGATACCTGGGCCTTTAAATCTTTTAGCGGGGGATGACTCTTAATCCAAGTGTCACTACTGGCGATCAAATGCTCAAGTATCTGTGGATCTTCATTTTCATCAGTGACATTTCCATACAAATATAGAGCCAGATTATCAGGCAAGTCCTCAAATACCGGTTCCTTGCTACTGTTTTTTAAAAACAATACAAAAGAGTCAATATGTTTGCTAGTCAAATACTCATCAGGATAAACACTATTGACAGTCTGTTTGAGAAGTGCAAAAACCCTAACCAGTTTCTGTTGATACGTTGGGCTTGTATCTCCTTCGATGAATTTAAGCTTTTGCAATGCTTCTCTACGATACAGATTAGTTTGATAACGTCGAAATAATACGATGATCAACCAGATTAACAAGCCCATAGTGGAAAGCACTAGAATCCACCAACCAGGTGCAAGTGGCCACCATGAAATAGGTTCAGGTAAATGAATATCACGAAGTTTTGCTAGGGGATCGCTTTGCATTAGGCTTTAATCCGCCCCTTGCTGCGATGTTTTCCATAGGCTTTATTTAAGACTCCGATAACGCTCTGTTCTGTGTTAAACGTCAGCAGTCCTGCTGAAAGCTTTTCACTAATGATTCGTAAATGATTTTGACGTTCGCTAAATGCCTTTTCAATACGATGGCGTACTAATTGATTACCTGTATCTAGTGCAATCTTGTTGGTTCCATCAGTAACGCCATAACGTGCAGGTGGAGGTAATTTTTGTTCAATAGAATCATACACTTGACAGAAATTTAGATTGCCAAGGCGGGCTAAATCAAATAAGTGGCGCTCGCAACTCTCACTGAGGTCATGAAAATCACTGACAATAAAGACAGTGCTTCCGGGCAGAGTAAATCGTCTAGCCTCTTCAAGCATGCTTGCCAGGCTTATAGATTCTAAGAGTTGTTTTGACGTAACTAATTTCTCACTGTAGTCCTTAAGACCATGAATAAATTGCAGCACTGAATGATGGCTTCGGCGTGCCTTGACATCCATCTGGTGTTGATCACCAAAAATCAATCCGCCAGCGCGATCATTAGCTGCTAGGCCGGCCCAGACAAGTGCCGCTGATACTTCGCAGGCCACCACTGACTTTAACCGCTGGCTGCCAAAAAACATCGGGGCTCTTAGATCACTGATCACTAAAATAGGCCTTTCTCTTTCCTCACTGAACATTTTAGTGTGTGGTATCTGTGTTCTTGCCGTGACTCGCCAATCGATATTTCGAATATCATCGCCTGGCTGGTATATGCGAACTTGATCAAAGTCCATGCCACGACCGCGAAATCGAGATTTATGACCGCCTGCGAGCATTTGTCGGGCTTGCACTTTGGGGAAATTAGTTAGCCCGCGCGCGCCATGGCGCATGCGTACCATGGTTTGAAGGTCAGCAATAGCTGGGTTTTGTGACGAGATAGTTTCCATTATTTATGATTCACTAAGCGGAAGGCACAACAGCTAAAAGTGTGTCTATCACCTGATTACTTGTAATTCCGCTGGCTTCGGCCTCGAAACTTAAAATCAATCTATGTCGCAAAATATCATGGGCAACGCTACGAATATCATCTGGAGTAACAAAATCCCTGTTATCCATCCAAGCCAGTGCGCGACTACATCTGTCCAAAGCAATTGTTGCTCTGGGGCTAGCGCCATAATCTAACCATTGTGCTAGTTCCACACCGTATTGTTTTGCGTTGCGAGTGGCAAGTATGATTTGTACTAAATATTCCTCAACAGCATCTGCCATATGTACTTCAGAAACCTGTTGTCTGGCCGCTAATAATGTCGCTTGAGTAAGCGGTTTAATTGGAGTACTTGACTGATTAGTGGTTTCTAGCCGGGACAAGGCTAAAATTGCCCGCTCTGTAGCGGGAGCGGGATAATCCACAAGAACATGCATTAAAAATCTATCCATCTGTGCTTCTGGGAGTGGATAGGTACCTTCCTGCTCAATAGGATTTTGGGTTGCCATTACCAAAAATATATCGGGGAGAGGATAGGTACTTTTACCCACAGAAATTTGCCGCTCCGCCATGGCCTCCAGTAACGCTGATTGTACCTTGGCTGGTGCTCTATTGATTTCATCGGCAAGAACTAAGTTATGGAAAAGAGGACCTGCCTGAAATTCAAACGTACCCTCCTGTGGTCGATAAATATCACTACCTGTAATGTCTGCGGGTAATAAATCAGGAGTGAACTGAACGCGATGAAAATCAGCTTCAAGTCCTTCAGACAAAGTCTTGATGGCTTTTGTCTTTGCAAGACCAGGGGCCCCCTCCACTAGGAGATGACCATCCGCTAGGAGCGCAATCATAAGGCGCTCGATTAGATGTTCTTGACCAACAATTTTGTTACCTAACCATTCCCTAAGGATATTTATTTGTTGTTGCAAAATTGACCTCTTTATTTTTTGTAGAAAAATCTTATCCCTAATTTTAGACTGT
Organism: Porticoccaceae bacterium; assembly: GCA_003491845.1. Taxonomy (GTDB): domain Bacteria; phylum Pseudomonadota; class Gammaproteobacteria; order Pseudomonadales; family Porticoccaceae; genus HTCC2207. Next base: position 3,878 of record DNBN01000028.1, read on the forward strand.
CTGTAGCCATCCTTCAAATGCTTGAGCAAGGTTTATTTGATTACATTTTTGAGACCACAAAAGTGAATTTTGGTTGCCAAAAAACATAATATTTTCACACAGTCGAATAGCAATTTGTTACTTTAGATAAGGGAGCTATTTTACGGCTATTATAAATGAGTATTAAATCACAATAAAAGGGTGCTAAATCCTGTCATGGAAGCAACAAAAGACGATCGTCGCCAACAATTAATCAAATCACTGGCAACGATTGCCAAAACAAAACTTACTAAGGTGCAACAGGGACAGTTTAACAACTTCATTGCCCAAGCAATGCATTTCTATCCTGATGCCGATTATCTCGATCGTACTTCAGAAAATATCTTTTGGAACATATGGGGCCTCTTTTGTTTCACTCAGAAACCATTTGATAAACAGCAACCCAATAACGCAAAAGTACGAATATTTACACCTTCAGTTGAAGTCGATGGCTGGTTAGGTCAGTTGACAACGATTTACATTGACCAGAGAGATATGCCATTCCTTGTAGATACGTTACGCATGGCTTTAAATCGCCGTGGCCTCAACATATTCACCTTGCAAAGTAATCCTGTCTGGATTGTCCGAAAGGATTCTGGTGAGATAGAGCAAATTTCTTCAAAATTTTTACAAGGTGCTCAAAGTGAGGCCCTTATGACCATTGAGGTAGATTTACTCTCTGAGGCAGAGATGCAGGAGGTTCATCGTGAGTTAGAGATTGTGCTTGACGATGTAAGCGTTGTCGTCGACGGATACGGTGTTATGTTAAAACGCGTAGAGGATTTGATTGCTGAATTGAAACAAAATGCGCCTAACGTTGGGCAACTTGAGGAGTCTCTGGCCTTTTTAGAGTGGATCTATTCAGGATATTTTGTCTTTACCGGTTGTGCTGAGTTCGTGCTGGATGATCAGAATAATAATATGGTGTTGCGTGAAGTTCCTGGCAGCGCCTTTGGGCTCTTAGGGAAATACCAAGGTGATATTCGCCAAGAATCTGTGGATCAACTCAGTGATGGTGTTAAAGCCTTGTATGAGGATGACCAAATATTAGCCGTGACTAAATCCTCTAAGCGATCTCCAGTCCATCGTAATAGTTATTCTGATTATATTGTGGTCAAGCGTTTTGACAAGACAGGTAAAGCGGTAGGGGAAATACGATTTTTAGGTCTTTATACCTCGCAGTTTTATTCCTATAGTCCGAGAAGAATTCCTATTCTTCGAGAAAAAGTTAATTGGATTATGCAGAATTCAGGGCTTAACATTAATAGCCATGATGGCAAGGCATTGCAAACAATCTTAGATTCTCACCCAAGAGATGAGCTTCTTTTAGTCGATCAAAACATTTTGGCGAAGACGACAATTGGTATATGGCAAATTTATGAGCGACGAGTGGTTAAGGTTTTTATACACACAGATCCCTTTAATAAATTTGTCAGTTGCTTAGTTTATTTGCCCAGAGAGGCATTTAGCACCGAAATTAGAGAAAAATTAGAGGAAAAAATAGGTCAAGAATTAGGTGCACTAGAGAGTGAATTTTCTACTCAGTTTGTACCCGATTCGGTTTTGGTAAGAATTCATTTTGTATTTAAGATTGATAATCAAGGCTATTTATCGGTAACAGATGAATCCTTACAGTCTCTGGTGGAACGTATTACGCGCGACTGGGCTGATGAATTTTTAGAACAGGCACAGCTTGCTTATGGTCCAGCCGAGGGCTCAGCGCTGTCTCGTCGTTTCCATAGCGCATTTTCAGAAGCTTACAAAGAACTTTTCACTCCGACAGTTGCTCTTGAGCATATTGCATTATTTGATCAATTAGATGGTGATGATGAATTAGCAATCGATTTGTTTAGTAGTCAGGATACTACTGACCAGTATCTGCATCTGATGTTATTTCATCGCAAAACACCCTTAGAACTCTCAGATATGATACCTATGCTAGAGAATTTGGGTTTTCGAGTCCTAATGGAGCATCCCTATGCGCTTCACCCTGAAGCGAATGACGTTCTTTGGGTGCAAGACTTTAGCTTACAGTTTTCTTTAGATGTGAATGTTGATGTGTCAGCTGTGCAAAACAGTTTTAAGGATGCTCTGTTGCGCGTTTGGCGTGGTGATGCTGAAAACGATACTTTTAACCGTTTGGTGGTGGGTGCTCGACTCGATTGGCGCTCTGTTGCCATGTTACGGCTTTATGCACGATATTTAAAACAACTCAGTGTCCCTTACAGTCAAGCTTTTATCGCTGATACGCTAGCAAAACACTTAGATGTAACAAGAAATATAGTTGCTTTATTCAAAAGTTACTTTGACCCTCGTTACGCCTCCGAAGGCGGCTCTGAGCGAGCCGAAGGGCTAGTGCTAAAAATTCATAGTGGTTTGGATTCAATTAATAACATAAGTGAAGACAAGGTTATTCGAGGTTACCTTGAACTCGTTCAGGCTACGTTGCGGACAAATTTTTTCCAAACATTTGAGAATGGTACTTTCAAATCGTATATTTCGGTGAAGTTAGCTTCACAAACGATTAGTTTGGCACCAAAGCCACGACCTGCTTATGAAATATTCGTCTATTCTCCAAGAGTAGAGGGCGTTCATTTACGTGGTGGAAAAGTGGCACGTGGAGGTCTTCGGTGGTCTGATAGAGTAGAGGATTATCGAACCGAAGTACTTGGTTTGGTCAAGGCACAGCAGGTGAAAAATGCGGTGATTGTACCAACCGGTGCCAAAGGAGGATTCGTTGCAAAGCAGGCAAATATCAGCTTAGGTCGTGAGGCTTTCTTACAAGAGGGTATAGCTAGCTATATGCTTTATATTCAAGCCCTGCTGGATATCAGTGACAATATGACCGGCGATATACTAGTACCCCCCAAAGAGGTGGTGCGCCGAGATGGTGATGATCCCTATTTGGTGGTGGCCGCCGACAAAGGTACTGCAACTTTTTCTGATACAGCAAATGAAATATCGGAAGCTAATGATTTTTGGCTTGGTGATGCCTTTGCGTCGGGTGGTGGCAATGGTTATGACCATAAAGGCATGGGAATAACGGCAAGAGGAGCCTGGGTGGCTGTCCAGCGGCACTTTTATGAAATTGGTGTTGATATTCAATCAGAAGATTTTACTGTGATTGGTGTCGGCGATATGGGTGGTGATGTATTTGGTAATGGTATGCTACTCTCAGAACATATCCAGTTAGTCGCTGCATTTAATCATCTGCATATTTTTGT
>DNBN01000028.1:7358-7787 GCA_003491845.1 Porticoccaceae bacterium
AATCATCTGCATATTTTTGTAGATCCAAATCCACATGCTAAGACTACGTTTACTGAACGCCAACGATTATTTGATACGCCAAGATCTACATGGGATGACTTTGACAAAACACTTATGTCTCCGGGCGCAGCGGTTTACTCCAGAGCTGAAAAATCATTAACGCTGACTGCTCAAATTAAGCAACGATTTTCTATTGAGCAAGATCAGCTAACCCCTACAGAACTGATTAATTATCTTCTCAAAGCACAGGTCGATCTAATTTGGAACGGTGGCATTGGAACATACGTCAAGGCCTCTTCAGAAAATAATACCGAGGTAGGAGATCGTGCCAATGATGCACTTAGAGTCAATGGTCGAGAATTGCAGTGTCGAGTTTTTGGAGAAGGTGGTAATTTGGGTATGACGCAGCGCGGGCGAGTTGAGTTCTGT
>DNBN01000144.1:0-3110 GCA_003491845.1 Porticoccaceae bacterium
GCTATTTTTCTGACCCAAATAATGCGTGGGAAGACTCGCCTCTGTCCCCTGCTAGTTCAACCCAAATTCGACTGCCAGAGCAAGTAATAAGTACCCGCACAGCGTCCAGAAGTAACGTTCAAAGATCAGATAAACAAATCCTTTTTGGTGATACACATGTGCACACAACGAACTCAGCTGACGCATTCATGTACAGTCTACCGATGATGCATGGCGCTTCAGGCGCATATCCTCCAGCATTTGCCTGCGACTATGCACGCTTTGTATCCCAACTAGACTTTTATTTTCTGACCGACCATGCAGAGAGTTTTACGCTAAATCAATGGCGTGATGGCATAGAATCAGTCCAACAGTGCAATAGAACCGCCGGTGACCCTCTGAACCCTGATATCGTTGCCTTTATTGGCTGGGAATGGACACAAGTTGGCACCGTCGCTGAAAATCACTATGGGCATCACAATGTTCTATTCAAAGATGATGATCCCGCCAATCTACCCAGTCACCCTATAGCCTCAGTAGGTGTTGGCGTAGCCACCATCGCTGCTCGTTCAAACGATGGTAAGCAATCCGCTCTGTTAGGTTTGTTGGATCCTCGTCACAAAGATTATTACGCATCCTACAATACCTGGGTGGAAAATATGGCCGGCACACCAGTGTGCGACCCCACAGTACCCAGCCCCCTACTCCCGGCTAACTGCTATGAAAGTGCCGCAACACCGGGCGAGCTATTTAAAAAACTTGATCAATGGGGTTTTGATAATATTGTGGTGCCCCACGGCACCAGTTGGGGTTTCTATACACCGCCAGATGCTGACTGGATGCATCAGCTAACTAAAGACAATAGTGATGCGAGCAAAACGCGCCTCATAGAAGTTGACTCCGGTCATGGTAACTCAGAAGTATTTAGAAATTTTTCAGTGCGAAAAAAAGATAATGACGACCAATGGATCTGCCCGGAGCCTCAAGAAAACTATTTACCTGCCTGTTGGCAAGCCGGAAAAATCATCGCGCAACGTTGTCTGGCTGAAGGTATTGACGCACAAGAATGCAGTGATCGTGCAGATCAGGCCCGCCATAACTTCGTTCAAGTAGATACCATTTATGGATTTATGACCGTACCTGGCAGTACCCCAGAAGAGTGGCTTGATGCAGGTCAGGCACGAGATGTGTTTTTGCCCGCCTTTAATTATAAACCTCGGAAATCTGTGCAATACGGCCTTGCCTTACAAAATTTACAAGATCCTGAAAATCCCCTCCGCTATAGATGGGGTTTTATCGGATCAACAGATACGCACTCTGCTAGGGCTGGGCATGGTTTTAAACAACTTGACCGCACTAACACTACTGATTCTACGGGTGTTAGAGATTCCTTCTGGGAATCTGTTTTTGCCAGTACTGCAGTCGTTCCTAAAGCAGCGCCTAAGTCATTGACTGCAGATGAAATTGATCCGGTAAGCGCGAAAATATTTGCTTCGGAATTCGAGCGAACCACCTCATTTTTAAATGCCGGTGGTATAGCCGCAGTCCATGCTCAAGGTCGTGATCGCTTGGCTATTTGGGATGCCATGAAACGTCGGGAAGTTTATGGTACCAGTGGTCATCGAATGTTACTTTGGTTTGATCTAGTAAATGATCAAAACAGCATCAAACCCATGGGTAGTGAAGTTGCCATGGACACTAATCCTAAATTCAAAGCCAAAGTTGTGGGATCCTTCAAACAACTTGCTGGCTGTCCAGACTATGTTAAACAAACCCTTGAAGCTAAACGTCTAGAAAAAATGTCCTTGGGCGAATGCTACCACCCCTCTGATGAGCGCTACCTAATTGACCGTATTGAAGTGATAAAAATACGTCCGCAGTCCTATGCCACAGAACCAGTAGCACCTCTTATTCAAGATCCATGGCGCACTTTTGAATGCATGCCCTCACGCGATGGCTGTAGCATCGAATTTGAAGATCCAGATTTTGCGGACGACAACAGAGATGCACTTTACTATGTCCGCGCTCATGAACAAGCTATTGAAACCATCAACGCTGGCAACCTTCGCACCGATTTTGATACACAGGGTAATGCTGTGCAAACAAATCCCTGTTATGGAGATTATCGAACAGCTGAAAAAGATGATTGCCAAAAACCATTGAGTCAACAAGCATGGTCGTCACCTATTTTTGTCGACTACAGAAAATAAAAATACAGACTATTTATTCCTTTGGGAGAACAAGATGAGCAATAAAAGGGCATTAGTAACAGGGGCGTCTGACGGCATAGGACTAGAGTTTTGCGATATTCTTGCCACACGAGGCTATGACTTAGTTTTAGTTGCACGACGCAAGGATAAGCTCAACCAAGTCGGTGCTGCATTAACCCACCGCCACGGCATTACTTGCACCGTCATAGCCGCTGACCTATCCAAACCACAGGCCGCTCAACAGCTTTTTCAGCACACCAATGAACAACATCTAAAGATTGACTTTTTGGTAAACAACGCAGGGCTTTTACACAATGGCTTCTTTACTGAACTAAGTCTTGCTGAGCAAGAACGTATGATCACCGTCAACGTACTCGCCCTAACATCATTAAGTTATTTGTACGCCAACGATATGGCTTCTAGACATAAGGGTTATATTCTCAATCTTGCATCGCTAGCCGCTTGGATGGCCATTCCCAATCAGAATGTCTATGCCGCCACTAAAGCCTATGTTCTGTCATTTTCCCAAGCTTTAGGCAACGAAATGAATGCAGCCAACAGCGGTGTGATGGTATCAGCACTTTGCCCAGGTTATACGGCGACCAAAATGATGGATAACCCAGAGCAAGGCGCTAAGCTGCATATTGCTGCTAACATGATGATGTCGGCAAAAGCCGTTGCAGAATCAGGCATTAGAGGCTGCCTTGCTGGTAAGAGTGTAATTGTCCCTGGTGTTGCCAACAAACTGGCCACAGGTATCACTCGTCTGCTGTCCAAAACAGTGCTAACTCGACTGGTCGGCAGTTTTTACCGAAAAAATATGGACTAACTCAGCGGCACAACACTTTAATAGACTCTTGAGGTATTTATGAGCAAGAAAACAATTAAAAAAATACTCATCACCGGCGCCAATGGCTTTAT
>DNBN01000144.1:3382-3653 GCA_003491845.1 Porticoccaceae bacterium
CATTGATGCGTTACTACCAAAACAATGATCAAGCAGTTGTTGGTGTTGATTTAGTGGGTAATGGCTCTGATATTATTAAGGGTGATATTGCTGATCCTGAATCTATTGCACATTTATTAGCACAGTGCGATGTTATTATTCATACCGCAGCACTTGTCTCTAATGCCATGGCCGACAACGATATGTGGCGAGTGAACGTTTTGGCTACCAGTAATTTGATCGCCTCCGCAAAAAAATACAAAGTAAGACGTTTTGTACAAATATCTTCCAT
>DNBN01000144.1:3927-4048 GCA_003491845.1 Porticoccaceae bacterium
TTTGTACAAATATCTTCCATCGTCGCTTACGGCAATGACGCAGAGGGGGAACTTGACGAGAATCAACCAGTGCACGCCAATGGTGGCAGTTACGTACTGACCAAATTAGCGTCTGAGCATG
>DNBN01000144.1:4342-4666 GCA_003491845.1 Porticoccaceae bacterium
AGTGCTTGCAGCTCAAGCTAACAGTGACATCGAAGTGGTTATCGTGCGCCCTGGCGATGCATACGGTCCTGGCAGTCGTCCTTGGATCATTGCACCACTAGAAGCTATAGCAAAAAACCAATTTATGCTTCCTGCCAAAGGCCAAGGCTTCTTTAGACCGATTTATATAGATGATTTAGTACGCGGCATAGCATTAGCCACAGAACATTCCGCTGCGGCGGGAGAAATATTTAACCTATCTTGCGAAGGCTACATATCCACCAAAGACTATTTCGCGCCACATTATCAATGGTTGGGTAAAAAAGGGCCTCTGCTAGTTTCAAC
>DNBN01000273.1:0-406 GCA_003491845.1 Porticoccaceae bacterium
CTGGAAGCGGCCAATGCTCTACAGAATCTAGGTCTAGAAACTCACGTAGTTGAATTTGCTCCGGGACTAATGAGTGTGCAGCTAGATACTGGAGGTAGTGGTATGTTGCGGCGTAAGATTGAGGCATTAGGTGTCAAAGTTCATACCAGCAAAGCGACCGAAGTTATAGAAGCGACTAAAGATTCTGATACCCGGCTATTACTGAAGTTTGCTGATGGCGATTCTTTAGCAACAGATGTGGTTGTATTTAGTGCGGGTATTCGCCCTTTTGACCAGTTGGCCCTTGATGCCGACCTCAAGTTGGGTGACCGCGGTGGAATTGAAATTGACTACCACTGTAAAACCAGTGACTCAGATATTTTTGCAATTGGTGAATGTGCATCGTTTGGTGGCCGCATCTTTGGTT
>DNBN01000273.1:633-2567 GCA_003491845.1 Porticoccaceae bacterium
GGCCGCATCTTTGGTTTGGTGGCTCCAGGTTATCGCATGGCAGAAGCTGCGGTAAGTCAATTGGGTGATGATAAACAATCTTTCCAAGGTGCAGATATGAGTACCAAGCTTAAATTACTTGGCGTAGATGTAGGCTCTTTTGGCGATGCTCATGGGGCTCAAGAGGGAACTATTGCTTACACTTTTAGTGATGAGCGCATCGAGGTCTACAAGCGAATAATTGTCAGCGCTAATGGTAAGACGTTACTCGGCGCTGTTTTAGTAGGCGACTGTTCCGATTACGATACATTATTGCAGTACTATTTAAATGGTATAGATCTGCCCACTGATCCGGAAACCCTAATCCTTCCCTACAATGCCGGAGCAATACCTGCTCTAGGTGCCTCTGCACTGCCAGCTACAGCGATCATTTGTTCTTGTCACAATGTGAGTAAAGGTGACATTGTCAATGTGATGGATGCGGGATATTTGGCTTTGGGAGATATTAAAGTTGAAACAAAAGCGAGCACAGGCTGTGGAGGCTGTGCTGCGCTACTCAAGAATATAGTGGATGACCAATTGTCCGAGCGCGGTCTGGAAGTTGATACCGCTATTTGCGAGCACTTTTCCTATACCCGTCAAGAATTATTCCATCTAATTAAAGTGGGCAACATCGAGAGTTTTGATGAGCTACTTGATAAATATGGTAGTGGTCGTGGCTGTGATATCTGCAAACCGACAGTCGGTTCAATTTTGGCATCTTTGTGGAATGATTATGTGTTAAAAGAAAAGCATGTGGGTTTGCAGGATACTAACGACACCTTTTTGGCGAATATGCAAAAGAATGGGACCTACTCCGTAGTCCCACGTATTGCCGGGGGTGAAATTACGCCTGACAAACTTATTGTGCTCGGTGAGGTGGCTAAGAAATACAATCTTTATACCAAAATAACTGGTGCTCAGCGTGTTGATCTGTTTGGTGCGAGAGTGCAGCAACTTCCGTCGATTTGGAAAGAGTTAGTTGATGCTGGTTTTGAAACTGGCCACGCTTATGGGAAGGCGCTACGCACCGTGAAGTCTTGCGTAGGCAGTACCTGGTGCAGATATGGGGTTCAGGATAGTGTAGCTATGGCCCTATATGTTGAGAATCGCTACAAGGGTTTGCGGTCGCCGCACAAACTCAAGTCTGCAGTATCAGGCTGCACCAGAGAATGTGCGGAGGCGCAATCTAAAGACTTTGGCATTATCGCCACAGAAAATGGATGGAATCTTTTTGTCTGCGGTAACGGTGGCATGAAACCGCGTCATGCAGATTTGTTCGCTACGGATTTGGACGATGAAACCCTAATTAGATACATCGATCGTTTTTTAATGTTCTATGTTCGCACTGCAGACAGGTTACAGCGAACTTCAGTATGGATGGACAACTTGGAAGGCGGGCTAGATTATCTCAAGCAGGTAGTGATCGAAGATTCTCTTGGGATAGCTGCAGAGCTAGAAGAACAGATGAGCAATATCGTTGGTACTTACCAATGTGAATGGAAACGAACAATTGAAAATCCTGAGCGTCTTAAGCGATTTGTGCAGTTTGTGAATGCAGATGCAGAAGATGACCAAGTCGTTTTTGTGCAGGAGCGAGGTCAGCCAAGACCAGCTACAGAGGCTGAGCGTCTAGAACTATTGAAAGTCACTGCCTAAGGGATAACCATGAGCCAAGTTTTAAAGATATGCGAACAAACAGACCTTGTAGCTAATTCTGGCGTCTGTGCCATCGTCGAGGGTCAGCAAATAGCATTATTTTATCTGCCCAAGGAAATTCCTACGGTCTACGCCATCGGAAATTGGGACCCCATTGGTAAGGCTAATGTACTGTCTAGAGGTATGGTCGGTGACATTAACCAACGATTGGTTGTCGCCTCGCCTCTCTATAAGCAGCATTTTGATTTGCAGACCGG
>DNBN01000033.1 GCA_003491845.1 Porticoccaceae bacterium
GTTTGAAAATGCCATTTATAGATACCGGTGCTTGCGTCCACAGCAACAATGGATGATAAAAATAGGTTATCTCCTTTACCACTGTCCCGGACATCTCGATTCCATGGAGAGCCATTGCCAACACCGAAAATAACATTGTCGTTCACCTCATCATAGACAATAGAATCCCATACCGTGCCACCACCACCGTCGGTAGTCCATGCCCCTTCATCACCCCAAGTGAGGTTACCAATCTCACGCAGTGCATCATCAGAGACGGCTCCATCAGGCTGCTTATTGGGGTTCGGTACTGTATAAAAGCGCCAGACTAACTCGCCTTGATCGGCTGAATAGGCTGAAAGATAACCGCGCACACCTAGTTCGGCTCCGCCGTTGCCTATTAGTACGTTACCTTTGACTACACGCGGCGCACCTGTGATGGTATAAGGTTTAGACTGATCCACTGTAATTGTGCTCCAAACCAGCTCGCCTGTGGCCGCATCAAGTGCTTCTAAGCGTCCATCGATGACACCAAGATATATCTTGCCTTGCCATACAGCAACGCCTCGATTGACTACATCACAACAGGCCTTGACGCCAACCGCTCGATCGACCTGTGGATCATAGATCCAGAGCTCTGTACCGGTTCTCGCATCCAATGCGTGAACCACAGACCAAGCTGAGGTGACATACATAACACCATCCACGACAATTGGCGTAGATTCTACGCCTCGCGCTGTAGCCAAGTCATAGGTCCAGGCCACACCTAATTGATCGACATTAGTTGTGTTTATCTGATTTAGTCTTGAGTGCCTCTGCTCGTCATAGGTACCACCGTAGGTTAGCCATTCCTCTGGTGTTGCTGCGGCGTTAAGCAAACGCGTAGAATCTACATCTGCAAATTTCAAGGCTTTATTTTCGCAGGATGAGAGAATTAGAGAGGTGATTATAGCTAATAAAAAGGCCATAGATTTTCGATGTATCATTATAACTACCCTCTAATTTTTATATTTGTAATCACGAATCTAACATATTCAATGCGTTTTGGGCATAAAAATCCATAAGCATGCCTTTTCATCAAGTGGTGTTGATGATTACGCACCCTAATAAAATTATTACATTGTTAAGCACTGACTTAACTATTGGCATGTGCATGTTGTCTATGGTGCTCCTTTGGGCAATAATCTATTCTCAGATAAAAACAATAACTAGGGGTATCCATGTTTTCTACATCACAACTTATTCGCCGAATTGTGCAGACATCAGGCTCAGAACTTGCGACGGTTGATGGCGAGCGCCAGCAAACGTGGCAACAATATATGGATAAGCTTGCCCGATTTGCCGGTGGGTTACAGTCCTTAGGCGTAAAAAAAGGTGACTGTGTTGCGATGCTAGCGCTCAATAGTGATCGCTATTTTGAGTTTATGTACGGAGTGCCTTGGGCTGGGGGCGTTTTTCAACCGATAAATACCCGACTTGCCGGACCAGAAGTTGTCTATTGGCTAAACGACTCTGAAGCCAAAGTTCTACTAGTTGACAGTACGTTTGTACCGCTTATTCAACAAATTCGATCCGAGCTTAACTATGTAGAACACTTTATTTTTGTTGATCAAAGCGCAACCCCAGACGGCTACAGCTCCTATGACAGTTTAGTTGATCATACTCCAGTTGCCGATGCAGGACGCAAAAATGACGATATTGCAGCACTATTTTATACTGGCGGCACAACAGGTCGATCTAAGGGAGTCATGCTTACTCATACCAATTTAGTAGCCAATGCACTGCAGTCAGTAGCTGTAATGGATTGTAGTCCGGGAGACAAAATTTTACATGTTGCTCCGATGTTTCACATTGCTGACGCTTTCTATTGCATGACATCGTTGGTGGTAGGTGGAACTAATTACTTTTTGCCTGGATTTGAGCCTGTAGCAACTATGAATGGCATTGAGAAATATCAAATTGACCGATTGTTGATGGTCCCTACAATGATCAATATGCTAGTTAATCATCCATCAGTGGGTGACTTTGACATGAGTGGATTGCGCGCTGTGGCCTATGGCGCATCACCTATGCCAGAGTCCGTCATTAGAAAGGCTCTTCAAGAACTGCCCAATGCTGGATTTTATCAAGCCTATGGCCAAACTGAGGCCTCGCCTATTATCACCGTTCTTGACAAGAGTCGGCATACTTTTGAAGGTCCTTTGGCGGGTAAGATTCAGTCTGCCGGTCAAGCGATCCCCGGTGTTGATATCGCAATTTTTGATGACAATGACCAGTCAGTAGCTAACGGAGTAGTGGGAGAAATTTGTATTCGTGGCGCTAATGTTATGAAGGGCTACCGCAATATGCCTGAACAGACAAGTAAAGCTATTGTTAACCAGTGGTTACATACTGGTGATGGTGGATACCTTGATGATGAGGGCTTCGTGTTTATCGTTGACCGCGTTAAAGATATGATTATTTCTGGCGGTGAAAATGTGTATTCCTCTGAAGTTGAAAATGCAATCTACCAATATCCCAACGTTAATCAGTGCGCTGTTATTGGTATTCCTAGTGAAAAATGGGGAGAGCAGGTGCATGCTGTAGTGGTGATGAATGAAAATATGACGACTACTGAGGAAGATATAATGACGTACTGCAGAACACAGATTGCAGGCTTCAAGTGTCCGCGTTCTATTTCCTTCAGACAGGAACCCCTACCACTTTCTGGGGCGGGTAAAATTCTTAAAACAGAATTACGAGCGCCATTTTGGGCCAAAGGTGCAAGAAACGTTAACTAAATGTAGACATACTGCACAATGTCGATGTTGAATAAAAACGATATGGCGTGGTTTATCTCTGTCTGAATCAAACTGAATTAAGTTGTTTAACTCATAGGAATCTGAAGATGACATGTTTAACTAAACTTTATAATGAGGACGCAATTGATGCTATTACAGAAGATCTTGATGGTTGGCGAGTGGTAGATGGCCATCCCACAATGAAAACATGGATTTTACATACATCTAATGATGGATCCATGATTTCCGGCATGTGGACAGCAACTGAAGGGACTTATCATGCGGTTTACGCAGAATATGAATTTGTTCATCTTATTGAGGGGCGAATTATCATCACTCCCGATGGTGGAGAGCCTATGCATGTTGGTCCTGGCGATGCTTTTGTGGTCGATGTAGGCTTTAGTGGTACCTGGGAAATTACCGAAGCTGTGGTTAAGCACTTTGATATTAAGCTGTAACTGAAGTATTGCGAGTAAGATAAAAAATTTTGCTTATTGCACTGTGATCAGAGAAACGGTGTCTTTAATACGCAACACATAGCGCTTGGTTTGTCCCTCAGTTGACACTCCTAGCACCTAGCTCAAAGACCCTTGGTTGCAAAGCGTGAAATTATTTCAATGAAATCGGCACCAAATTTTTCTAATTTACTCTCTCCGACACCGTTTATTGTAAGTAGCTCAGATCTTGACATTGGCATTACCTCTAACATTTCTTTTAAACTAGCATCATGAAGAATTAGATAGGGTGGTACATTGTGTTCCTCGGCGAGATATTTACGACATTCTCGCAACTCCTCCCAGAGTTCTTGATTCTCTGGCGATATCTGAGTTTTTCGATAAGAGGTTGTCCCCGAGGTCTTTTTTAAGGGTGCTTTTATGTCTTCCTTGCGCAGGTGTAAAAGTTGCTCGCCACGCAGCACTGGTCGGCAAAGAGCGGTCAGTTGCAGGGCGCTATAGCCTTCGATGTCAACACGCAAAAAACCACGAACAACTAATTGCCGAATAATTGAACGCCATCGACTTTCATGGATGTCACTGCCAATACCAAAAGTACTTAGTTGCTGATGACCATGCTGCACAATTTTCTCATTTTCCTTGCCCTGTAGGACATCCATTACGTGTACTACCCCAAATTTCTGCCCAGTGCGATAAACACACGACAAAACTTTTTGTGCCGCTTCGGTAGCATCCCATGTGACCGGAGGAATTTGGCAATTATCACAGTTGCCACATCGATCTGACCCCGTGTCAGCAAAATAATTTAACAGCACCTGACGGCGGCAACTAGTGACCTCACAGAGACCCAGCATGGCGTCTAGTTTGTGCTTTTCAGTGCGTTTAAATTGTTCAGAGCCCTCTGATCCTTGGGCCATTTGTTGCAGACGGACAACATCTTGCAAACCATACACCATCCACGCATCTGCGGCTTGCCCATCACGGCCTGCACGTCCTGTCTCCTGATAATATGCTTCTATACTTTTTGGTAGATCCAGATGCACAACAAAGCGTACGTCTGGCTTGTCTATGCCCATACCAAAGGCTATGGTAGCCACGATGATCACAGAATCATCTCTTAAAAATCTATTTTGATGCGTCTGGCGAAGTTGAGCCGGCAGTCCCGCATGATAGGGAAGTGCAGTAAAGCCTTGCTGTGTTAGCCATTGTGCGGTGTCCTCAACTTTTTTACGCGATAAACAATATACAATACCTGCCTCTTGTTTGCGCCCATGTAAAAAGGCTAAAAGTTGTTGTTTTGGGTTAGTTTTATTAGTGATAGCGTAGCGAATATTCGGGCGATCAAAGCCACTAATGTAGGATTTTGCATCTGACAATGACAAACGCTCAATGATTTCTTGGCGTGTACGAATATCCGCAGTGGCGGTAAGTGCAATTCGTGGTACTTTTGAAAATCGTTCAGTCAATACATCTAATGCTAAATAATCTACGCGAAAATCATGTCCCCACTGAGATACACAGTGTGCTTCATCAATTGCAAATAAGGCTAGTTTACAGCGGCCTAAGAGGTCCAGGGTACTTAGCTGTATGAGTCTTTCTGGTGCAATGTAGAGAAGATCTAAGCTGCCGTTAAGCAGATCATGTTCAATATTTTTTTGTTCAGTCACAGAAAGTGTTGAGTTTAAAAAGGCAGCTTTAACCCCAAGTTGTCGCATGGCATTTACCTGATCTTGCATCAGCGCGATGAGTGGCGAAATAATAATACCAACACCGTCTCTTATTAGAGAAGGAATTTGATAACAAAGTGATTTCCCGCCTCCGGTGGGCATAAGCACTAACGCATTATGACCGGCACAGAGATTTTCAATGATCTCTGCTTGATGCCCACGAAAACTATCATAGCCGTATAGGTTATTAAGGAGGGCCGCTGCTTTTTTCATGGCTAAGCTCTGTTGTCTTGCGTTTAATAAGCTCACAAATTAACTAAACTGTTAACTTAGGGCGCAAGGGTTCCCCGTAAATAGTCTAAAGCACCGCAAATAGCTGCCACTTGAGCCAAAACACAATTTTCATCGTTAACGTTTGGACTATCCGGATACACCTCAGTGGTACTTACATAAGGTGCATCAGAGATAGCTGCACAGAGACCTAAGGCTTTAATCGGATAATTTATAACACCGTGTTGTTCTATCTGTGTACCTATAAGATAGTTGTTTTCATCGCAAGGTGCGATGTGTGTGACTTTTGCAACAGCATCAATAATGGCTTTTTGAAATGCAGGTTCGGGTTTTTCGGTGTTACCTACGCCGTAGAAACCATCCGGTATTTCCCATAAATCTTGAATAATGGCATCTCTTGCTTCAAGGGCAGGTCTAAATTCCGAGTTATCGGTATCGGTTGTTTCATGTAAATCCATATGGCAGAGGTATTCTATGCCGAGCCCTTCAATATAAGTCATCAGGTGACGACATTCTTCCACTGCAGTACCCTTTACAAAAGAACGGTTCGGGTCAATAGCCTGCGAGGTCCAACGGTTAATCGTTTCATAACCCCAAGGACTGATGCAGGGGATGACAACAAAATTGTACAGGTCTTTGTAGGCTATTAAAGTGCTTTCTACAAAACGCAGAGCGCCTTGTACTCCACTAGTTTCATAGCCATGGACACCGCCAGTTATTAAGATCGTGGGTCGGAGCTCTTGCCAATGCTTAGATTTAAAGGCCCATAGACTATATCTGGCAGGATCAGAGGAAAGTGCACCGTATTGTTCGACGGTAAGAATAGATGAAAGCTGCTGTTCAATCTTCTCTACTCTGGAAATTACCTGCTCTTGGTACGAGCGTTTAATCGTTTGTTGACTTAACCATATTTTTTTTTCTTGAGATCCCCAAGGAATACCCGGAGTACCTATGGCACTGTTTCTACTTATTGTCATTTTCTTTGACTCAGTTAATTTCGTTGAAAAATTTGCACGAAAGCCTTGTTATGTTTATCTATACCAGCGCGGTACATACCTAAGGAATTAAACGAAAATGCAATATTTGCATCCTTATCAACACCAATAACACCACCAGATGCATTCATATTTACCAACTTTATTTGAACCACCTCATCTTGGGCAGCTTGTAATGAAATACCTTTGTACGCCACACGAGCACAGATGTCATGAGCCACAGCCGCTCTAATAAAGTATTCACCATGCCCCGTGGCTGATATTCCACAAGAGCTGTTATCAGCATAGGTACCTGCACCTATTACAGGGGCGTCACCAATTCGACCAAAACGTTTGTTTGTCATACCTCCAGTGGATGTACCTGCAGTAATGTTACCTTGTTGATCGATGGCTACAGCACCTACTGTACCTAATTTTTTTTCATCAAATTGATATTTGACTAATAATGGATGCACAGGTTTAGGCGGACGGGTAATAGATGTTTGCTGATCAATAATACGCTCTAGCTGAAGACGCCTACGCTCGGTTTTAAAATAGTCATTAGAGACCAGACTAAATCCTTGTTGTTGTGCAAATAACTCAGCACCTGACCCTGCAAGCATCACATGTGGTGATGCATTCATTACACTACGGGCAAGCTTTATAGGGTTTTTGATATGTCTGACTGAGGCCACAGCACCGGCATTAAGATCACTTCCTTGCATAATAGAGGCATCTAATTCAATGTCGCCCTGATGATTAAATACAGCGCCATAACCAGCATTAAACAGGGGAGAATCTTCCATTAATGAAATGGCAGCAACTACCGCTTCTGAGCTAGAGCCTCCCTTAAGTAAAATGGTATGACCACGAGTGACAGCTTCATTTAATACCGCGCGATATTCAGCCTCAAGTTCGTCGCTCATTAACGCTTGTTTAATAGTTCCTGCACCACCATGAATTATAATAGCCACAGGCTGATTTGAGATTTCTGGCGTGGCTGAGGCAAGTGTAGTGTCAAATACCATTAGCATTATCAGTAAGCTTTTAATCAGTAACGCGATGCTTCTGTAAATTGAATTCATAAAGTAAATCTCGCGAGTTGTGAGAACTGACTTGAATTTCCTAATGGTGATTGGCAACAGCAGCACCGCTAGGAATTCGGATGTTATCAACTAATTTTTGAACCGATTTTGGAGGTTTTGCGGTAAGGCTACTGACAATAATAACGACGCCAAAATTTAATAGCATTCCCAATGTGCCAATGCCTTCAGGTGATATACCCCAAAGCCAATAGTCGGGTGTATTTAGTGCTGGTGCTAGAAACTTAAAATAAGCGATATAGCTAAATGTAAAGAATAGCCCGACAAGCATACCGCTAATAGCTCCCTGTTTATTTGCCCGTTTAGAGAAAATCCCCAATAGAAGTGCAGGGAACAGCGATGCTGCTGCAAGGCCGAATGCAAATGCCACTACTTGGGCAACAAATGCGGGCGGGTATATGCCAAACAGGCCGGCAATACAGACTGCAACAGCGGCGGCGATGCGTGCATAAAGTAGTTCTTGTTTTTCAGTTATCTTGGGCAATAGTGTTTGTTTGAGCAAGTCATGGGAAATAGCACTTGAAATTACCAGTAGTAATCCGGCCGCCGTAGACAGAGCAGCAGCCACACCGCCCGCTGCGACCAATGCGATAACCCAGCCGGGTAAATTGGCAATTTCAGGATTAGCTAACACCATAATGTCACGGTCAATATAAACTTCATTATCTGACTCTGTAGGGGAGTTGTTGAGTAAACGCTGACCATGAGGTCCAGTATTGCTGTCAAACGATGGTTTGGCCGGGGACATAGCTGGCCCAGCACCGTACTGCATGATGCCGTCATTGTTTTTATCTTGCCAAGCAATTAAGCCGGTATTTTCCCAATTGGCAAACCATTCTGGAGCATCTGCATAGGGGGTGTTGTGCACCGTATCGACAAGGTTAAGTCTAGCAAAGGAGGCAACTGCTGGTGCTGTGGTATATAAAATAGCAATAAATACCAAAGCATAACCAGCTGAAAGACGAGCATCTGACACCTTAGGAACTGTAAAAAAACGGACTAACACATGGGGTAGTCCGGCAGTGCCGAACATTAACGCAGCGGTAATCGCAAACACATCGATAGTCGACTTTGTGCCGGCGGTATACGCACTAAACCCCAATTCTAACAAAACTCCATCAAGTTTTTGTAGCACAGAAAGCCCTGATCCATCGTTTACTTCAGAGCCAAATCCAAACTGCGGTATAGGGTTGCCGGTGATCATTAGTGAGATAAAAATAGCAGGTACCATATAAGCAAAAATAAGCACACAATACTGCGCTACTTGGGTATATGTTATGCCTTTCATTCCTCCCAGGACGGCATACATAAATACTACAGCCATGCCTATGATGACCCCAGTGCTTACCTCAACCTCTAAAAAGCGTGAAAAAACAATGCCAACACCTCTCATCTGGCCCGCAACATAGGTGAAAGACACAAAAATCAAGCAGATTACCGCAACTATTCGAGCAGTATTTGAGTAGTAGCGCTCACCGATAAAATCGGGCACAGTGAAACGCCCAAACTTACGTAAATAGGGCGCCAACAACAGCGCTAAAAGTACATAACCACCAGTCCAACCAAGGAGATAGACTGAGCCATCACGACCGATAAAGGAAATGATACCAGCCATAGAGATGAACGAAGCGGCACTCATCCAATCAGCGGCAGTTGCCATACCATTGACCACCGGGTGAACACCACCACCGGCGACATAGAAGTCTTTTGTTGAGCCTGCACGGGACCAAACCGCAATGCCGATATAAAGAGCGAAGGATCCTCCAACAAACAGGTACGTTAGCATCTGAGTACTCAATTTTCTGTCTCCTGTGAGTCTAGTTGCGGATCTTCATCGCTAACACCAAACTGTTTATCAAGAGATTTCATTTGTCGAGCGTAAACAAAAATCAAGATTACGAAGATATAAATGGCCCCTTGCTGGGCGAACCAAAAGCCGAGTTTAAACCCGGCGATAGAAAATTGGTCGAGCCAGTCAGCCAGGATAATACCAAAGCCAAATGACACGACAAACCAAATCACTAGAAGCTTTCCTAATAGTCTTAAATTTGCCTGCCAATAGCGCTCCTGTTTGTTTGAATCCCGAGTCTGATCAAACTGAGGATTATTATCACTATGCATATACTTATTCCCTACTCATCTTTTGGCCTATGTTAGCCTTATTTGGGGTATAAATCTCGCAGTTCATGGCGTCTTTGATTAGGTGTCCGTTGTTCTTTGTCAAATGATGAGTATTTTTTGAGTCGATCGAATAAAAGATTTACATCCAAATCGTGATTAGATGCTTCTCCAGTGCGGTAGAGGTGACGATCGAGTTGCTCAAATTGCAAAGCAATATCATTATCCTGTAAACAGGATGCCAATGAGCGCAATGTGCTCGGATTTTGATCAGCAAACAAGGTTGCACCCCATATGATGATGGCCTCGCGCATAGCCACGAGATTGTCTTCTTTGGCGGTGACATGTATGTTCTTTAGCTGCTGTTTGAGCGTTAGCAATGCCGGCGTTTTATCTGTTGATAGATGTTGATGCCGCCGTGCCGAATAGTTTTTTCTGCGGTAAATAAAAACTAACACCAAGGCAATAATAAGAAATGCGTTGAGTGTAAGTGACAACGAGTTGACTAGCATCTGCTCTTGAATATTCTCTGCTTGCGGCAGAGCAGGTGTATTGCTGTTAGTCACATCCGGTGCTAACAGCTCATTGCTCGACAAATCAACCGTAACATTGCTGGGTTTTACCTCTAAGATCACAGCCGCTAAGCGAGCAACTTCTTGACGCCCTGTATCCGTGTTCCACCACGGCAACTCTATGGCAGGTAATACTATTTTTCCAGGACTATTAGGCACTATGGCCAAAGATTCTATACGAGTGGAAATTAAATCACTGTCAGTCATTTGTTGGTTAAGTTGTGGTTGATCTGGATAGCTGCGGTAATTGTCGCTTTGCAGGGTGTCTAACGGTGTTATTTGCGAGGCACTCAAACCTCTGGCAGTAATTGTCATGGTGCGAGTGATAGGTTCTCCGACGGTAATATTATTGAGGCTACCGCTCCAACGCTGTTCGAGTGAAACATTTTTACTCGGCATCCATCCGTTAGTTGAAGCACTTGAAGGCTGTGGCAAAACGGTGACAGATTTTGCTTGGGTGTCACGTATCACTTGGTTGCCGCGATTATTAAATACGCCAAATTGACTCTGGCTATTAACTTCGAAGGCGCCAAAGCGAAGCGCTGGAATTTTTAGTAGTCCAATAGATTCTGGGAAAATTGCGTATTTTACCTCTAGTACTAAGTATGTTCTGTTGTTGATAATCTTCTGATAAGTGGTATCGCCGAGACGGTGCAGTAGGGCATTGTCAATCTTAAGCTCAGACAGACTAAAGTCGCGTAAATTTATCGACGTGTAGAGTCTATGAGTCAAAATAAGCTGTTGGTTGACAAATATTGACTCAGAATCCACCAACGTTTCAGTATAGATTGGTTGACTTCCTGGATTAGCTGCTGTGGGATTTACCGGTGCTGCTCGGACACGCAATTCTATGGCATTACTGATATCGCCTTTAAAGTTAAACGAGGGTATCAGTAAAATACCAACACGTTTTGGCCTTAACTGTAATGTCCAGGCAGTGAACGACTGTGTTTTTCCATTGACAGAACTATAGCTTTGCTGACGATTATTAGACAGCACTTCAAAATCTGATGACAATGCACTAACGTCTGGTTCACCTCTAAATACTTGTGAATCATAACGAAGCTCAAGTCGAAGGGTTTCGTTGCTATCTAGTACCGAACGATCTACTTTAGCTACCAATTCAGCGCTGGCTGCGTAACTCAATAACAAAAGCGTCAGTAGAGTAGTTAGATTTTGTAGGTTTTTAAGCATTCTAGTCATTTACCAGCGCTCTTGAGTTGGTGGTGGTCTATTGTTTTGTTGCAGCCTAGATTGGTAGCGAAATTTAGCTCGTAGAAGGCCGCCTGGGTCATCTGGCACTCGGCGCAACATTTTCTCAATAGCTTGCTGTTCTTGTTTTTCTTCTTCAGTCAGGGCGTTATTAGTTTCAGTTTGCATGGAATCTTGGGTGTCAGGTGACGGCTGATCCTGGCTTTGCTGATCCTGGCTTTGTTGATCCTG
>DNBN01000138.1 GCA_003491845.1 Porticoccaceae bacterium
GATCACCTGCTCTCTGCTGAACACAACATTATTTCTAATGCCTCATGTACCACTAACTGCCTGGCACCTATGGTAAAACCTTTACACGAGCAGCTGGGATTAGAGTCAGGCTATATGACTACTATTCATGCTTACACGAATGACCAACAGCTTACCGATGCTTACCACCCCGACGTATACCGAGCACGATCGGCTACCCATTCGATGATTCCGACTAAAACCGGTGCTGCTGCCGCCATTGCTGAAGTTATTCCAGAGTTGAAAGGAAGACTTGATGGAATGGCGGTTCGAGTGCCTACCATTAACGTATCTTTAGTGGACTTAACCTTTAATGCCGGTCGAGAAACCAGCATACAAGAAGTTAACCAAATTATGAAAAAAGCCGCGGAAACTGAGCTACAAGACGTTCTGAGCTACTGTGATAAACCCCTAGTGTCAGTTGACTATAATCATATTCCGTTCTCAAGTAATTTTGATGCCCTGCAAACGAAAGTTAACGGATCTTTGGTAAAGGTAATGGCATGGTATGACAACGAGTGGGGATTCTGCAATCGTATGCTAGATAACACCATCACTTTGCTCGATGCTAACAACCACGACACACCTATTATTTCAGCGGCGCTATCCTCAGCCAAAGGGCAACAAAAGAATTTATAAACAAGATCTCGAACATTACTCTAGTTTATAACACCGTCTCTTCCCAGGCCAAGGACGGCCTATCTCATGGTAAGATGTAAGATCATAGACTCCAATAAATTGATACAGGTGTTTCTGTTTGATGTAACACAGATCGAACTGGAAACTCATGTCTATCTTGGCCCGCTAAAGCACGCTCCAGCACGACCATTTTATTGGCTCCACAAATATGAATTATAATTTCTTGGCTACCTAATAATTTTGGTAACGTCATACTCATGCGCTCATGGGGCGCATCAAGAGGGGTTACCGACAGACAGTTTTTCTTTGAATTTAGGTCAAGGCCTGTAGATAGGGCGTCTGATCCGGGGAACAGAGAAGCGGTGTGTCCATCATCCCCCATACCTAAGATTACTACCGTAAACCGACCCATTGTTGATAACGCTTTATCTATGCAATCTTCGCCCTCCAAGGCCGTCAAAGCGGCACTCTTTAAAGACACAAAACTTGCCTTAGCAGCTTTATTGATTAGTAGATTTTCTCTCACCAGCTTTTCATTACTGGCCTCGTTAGATGGATCTACCCATCGCTCATCAGCTAGCGTTACAGTTACATTTTTCCAATCAAGAGGGTGTTGTGAGAGCAGGTGAAAAAAACCTTTAGGTGTTCGTCCCCCTGATACAACAAGAGAGGCTGAGCCACATCGAGCAATTGATTCACTTAAGCGCTCTGCGACATGATTTACCAAAGCTATATCAAGTGCCGATGAATTTTCAAATTTAACTAGGTTCATACTATCCCTCGTACCAACTGCGATTATCACTCTCAATTAGTATCTCAGCTTTTGAGGGACCCCAAGAACCGGCACTATAGGATTTTGTTGGTACTTTTTTCTCTCGCCAAGAACTTAGCAAACGATCACACCAACGCCAGGATGCTTCAATTTCGTCGCGGCTAACAAATAACCACTGATCGCCTTTAATTACTTCCAGAAAAAGACGCTCATAGGCATCTGCTATTCGAGACTCTCCCGATGAGTCAAAGAAATCTAGGTTCAGAGTCCGTTTTTCAGTTTCCAAACGCTCCTTTAAACTTTGTTTTTTAGACACCATTTCTAGCTGAATACCTTCATTGGGCTGCAGGCGTATTACTAATTTATTATTTGCCTCACTATTTGTTTCAGGAAATAGCGAATGAGGATTGTCTTTGTACACAATAACCACCGTTGTTACTTTGTCTTGCATACGCTTCCCCGTGCGCAGATAAAAAGGAACTCCCGCCCAACGCCAATTATCTATGTTCACCTTTAGTGCGACATAGGTCTCATTATTACTACTATCACTTTCACTACCTTCCTCTTCCATATAACCCACTACGGGTACTCCAGATATCCAGCCAGCAGAATACTGTCCTCTTACCGCAAGATCTTCCACCTTATCTTCGTTAATTGGACGGAGCGCACGAAGCAGCTTTACCTTTTCAGCGCGAATTTCATCGGCTTGCAAGGAACTAGGAGGCTCCATCGCTACCATACAAAGTAGTTGCAACAAATGATTTTGCACCATATCTCTGAGCTGACCCACTTTGTCATAATAGGACCAGCGACCTTCAATCCCCACCGTCTCAGCAGCGGTTATTTGAACATGGTCTATACAGCTGTTGTCCCACTGGGAATTGATCATTCGGTTGGCAAACCGAAGAGCAAGTAAGTTCTGCACCGTCTCTTTGCCCAGATAATGATCAATACGATAGATATTTCTTTCCGTAAAATAGGTTCCAACTGAACCATTCACTTGCTCTGAACTCTGCAAATCATGACCAATAGGTTTTTCCAATACGATCCTGGACGTAGAGGTGACACAATCAGCGTCATATAAATGTTTAGATATTGGTCCAAATAAACTTGGTGGTGTTGCCAAGTAGTAAATCATAGTACGTTTGTCAACGATCCACTCTCTAAGACTAGCAAATTCTTTTTTCTGAGAAAAATCAATTTTGATATAATGCAGACGCCGACTAAATCTTGTCCATACTTTGTCATCCCAATCACCAGTAGTGACATTGGCTTTTAGTAAGTCACCGGTTTGTTGAATAAAGGCAACCGAATCAATGGCTTCTCGAGCTATCGCTGCTATCCTTGTGCTCTCTGCAAGTAATCCTGCTTTATCCAGCTGATACAGTGCAGGCAAAAGCTTACGCTTAGCAAGATCGCCTCGTGCACCAAAAACCACTAAATCTATATTGCTACTCATCATTTACCTCGATTATTCATATTGCATTAAGTCTCGTGTCAATTACTCTTTGCACAAAGCAATCGCATCAGTAGCCAGTGTCTTTATGTCGTCCCAGCGCTTCTCTCTGACCAAAGATTGCGTCGTAATCCATGAGCCGCCAACAGATAAGACGTTATCTAACGCTAAATAATTCATCACATTATGCAAACCAATACCACCAGTCGCACAGAATCTTGCTTGAGCAAAAGGCCCCTGTAAAGATTTTAAAAGATTCACCCCACCAACAGCCTCAGCGGGGAAAAATTTGAAACAGTCAAAACCAGCATCCAACCCTCGCATAAGCTCACTAGGCGATGAAACGCCAGGTAAGTAGGGGATCGAGGATGCAGAGGCAACTTTTAACAATGCCTCAGTAGAGCCGGGTGAAACAATGAACTGACAGCCTAGATCTTCAGACAGGGCAAACTGTTGAGGACTACAAACCGTTCCGGAGCCGACAATAGCCTGGGGCACATGCTTAATGATTTGTTTAATACCCTCTACAGCAGCAGCAGTTCTAAGGGTAACTTCAAGAATAGGCAAACCACCAGCAACCATTGCTTCAGCCAGCGGAACCGCGTCCTCAACACGCTCTATAACAACCACAGGAATAATCGGGTAGTTCTTCAAAACATCGTGCATAATTTTACCTTTTAAAATTGGGCCAGTTTTTTTGCTGCACCTAGCAAACCTAAATTTTCTCGGACCACAATAAAAACGGGTATTGTTGACAAATAGTGAACAAACCGGCCTTTATCCTCGAATTTACAACGAAACTCACTGCTGAGGAAAAACTCCTGAAATCTGGGAATCACACCACCAGCAATATAAATTCCACCTTTGGCACCAAAAGTTAGCGCCAGATTACCCGCGGCAGCACCAATGCCTTCACAAAACATGCTTAATGTCTGCAATGCCTTGGCATCAGAATTATCCAACGCAGCTTGCACTATTTCTGCGGGAGTTGAGTACAAGAGAGGAACATCCTCTAAACGACAAAGTGCTGAATAAATGTTGAGCAGGCCTTTGCCAGACAAAAGTCTCTCCAGTGAAACTCGACCATATTCAGCTCTCAAACAGTTGACCACCGCACTTTGTAGATCATCAATGGGCGCATAATCCGCATGGCCACCTTCAGTGTCAACAACATGATAGCCTCCATCAAAAGGAATAAGTCCTGCCACACCCAGTCCAGTGCCTGCACCGAGAATACCTATTGCTTTATTCTTGACAGGGCTCTGACCACCGACCTGAACAAGATCATTATCAGAGAGCTCGGTAATACCATGAGCAACTGCCTCAAAGTCATTAATTATAAATAACGATTCGCAACCCAGATCCGCCTTCAGTTCGACTTTAGAAAACACCCAATGACTATTGGTGAAAGAAATAATATCTGTATCTGCTGGACAAGCAACAGCAAAGCAAACACTTTGAGGCGGTGTGGTCCAACCCGTTACTGTCGCTATCTCATCTAGAAGAATCGCAATAAGATTCTCAAACCGCGGATATTCTTCCACAGAGTGAAAGAATTGAAAGTCACTCTCTAACTGCCCCGAAAGTACAGCCGCAAATCGTGCATTAGTACCACCAATATCAGCGACTAAATTCCAAATCTGGCTCATAGCCTAGACTCCAGCAAACAAATAGGACGCGCCCTGTTCAGCATTACTAATATTATCCCGATTAACCGCAAAGAGCTCTCGCCCGCAACCTTGTTGACCATAACCGGGATCAATGGCATTCTGACGCTCATTCACTATCATAGCATCCACTAGACAACTAACCTCCCCAGCAATAGCATCAACTCGGAGCATATCGCCATCCCGAATTTTGGCCAGTAAGCCACCATCAGCAGCCTCAGGGACAAGATGAATGGCTGCTGGTACTTTACCAGAAGCGCCCGACATACGTCCATCAGTGACCAAGGCAACTTTAAAGCCTTTGTCTTGTAAGATACCTAAAAAGGGAGTTAATTTATGTAATTCAGGCATACCCAGAGCCTTAGGACCCTGGAATCGTACGACAACAATGCAATCTCGATCCAAGTGTCCAGATTTAAATAAGGGCTCTAAATTGTCCTGGTTATCAATCACTATCGCTGGCGCTTCTACAATCTGATGCTCAAGTGCTACAGCGGATACCTTAATCACACCTCGACCTAAATTACCTGACAGCAGTCGAATACCACCCTCCTCTGAAAAAGGCTTATCAATAGTGGTCAACACGTCTAAATCAAGAGGGGTCTGAGGAGATTCACGCCACACAATTTTGGCCTCTCCCATAAAAGATTCTTGAGTGAATGCAGCGAAATTTTCACCCCAAGCGGTCTTTGCATCTGGATGCATAAATCCACCCCTAAGTAGCTGCCTAAACATACAGCTGGTGCCGCCTGCCGCATGGAAATGATTTACATCTGCTTCGCCATTAGGGTACACCTTAGCAAGCAAGGGTACTGCCTTAGACAAGTCCGCTATATCATCCCAATTAAGGATAATACCTGCCGATCGAGCAATTGCTACCAGATGCATTGTATGGTTTGTAGATCCACCTGATGCGAGTAAAGACACAGTGGCATTGACTATAGCTTTAGCATCCACAACACCTCCAACTGGCCGATAATCCTTGCCAAGTGCAGTAATTCTGGCTAATTGATGACAGGCCTCTATAGTTAACCGCTCGCGCATTGGGTCACTTGGATTAACAAATGAACTTCCTGGCAATTGCAGCCCCAATGCCTCAAGTAGCACCTGATTACTGTTGGCGGTTCCGTAAAATGTGCATGTCCCAGCACTATGATAAGAGTCGGATTCAGCTTGAAGCAACTCCTCTCGACCAATTTTACCCTCAGCAAACAATTGTCTTATTCTTTGCTTTTCTTTATTTTTCAGACCAGATTCCATAGGTCCCGCCGGAATAAACATAGCTGGCAAATAACCAAAACTTAGCACTCCGATAAGTAAGCCTGGGACTATCTTGTCGCAAATACCTAATGCCAAAACACCGTCAAACATCTGGTGGGAAAGTGAAATCGCAGTACACTGAGCAATTATATCTCGACTCAAAAGGCTGAGTTCCATTCCATCTTGACCTTGAGTCACGCCGTCACACATTGCAGGTACCGCGCCAGCAACCTGAGCTGTGCAACCTATTTGTCGCATCGCGCGCTTTATAAGATCAGGATATTCCGCATAGGGCTGATGGGCAGATAGCATATCATTATAGGCGGTCACAATTGCCATGTTGCCAGCTTCCATCATTTTCAAACTGTTTTTGTCCCCTGCATCACAGGCTGCAAAACCGTGAGCAAGATTACCGCAGCTTAATTTTCCGCGCTCAGGTCGATTATTGTGATCTTCTGCTATCTGCGCCAAATAATCCGCACGCAAACTAGCGCTGCGATCTATGATACGCTGGGTTACTGATGCGACATATTGATTCATTTTTGTCATTATAGGCCCGCCTTGTTAGGGGCTTATTGTAACAAAATTACGATTTATGGCCACTTTTTCTCTCAAAAAGCATATAAATACGTAATTTTATTACATATTTATATGCTTTTTGTGCCCATCATGCATGGCAAGAAACCAATATATACTTGTTGACTATTATTTTATAAAAAAGGATCGATCTTTATTATGACCAATGCTGATTACTGTCCGACCAAAACTGATGCTTGGAATAACCTGCAAGAATTGGCTACCAATGCAGGAAAGACATCCATTGCGGCCTTATTTGAGAATGAATCTGGCCGAGTGGCAGAAATGTCAATAAGCGCAGATCAGTTACTGCTAGATTTTTCTAAAAATCTTGTTAGTCAAAGGGTCTGGGCAGAGCTTTTGATACTTGCTGAACAATCTGATCTAAAAAATCACCGCGACGCATTATTTGCGGGAGCACCTATCAATGGATCTGAAAATCGTTCAGTTTTACACGCAGCTCTCCGTGCTCAAGAGCAGGATCTGAGCACTCAAGAGGAGCACCATCGCCACGCTATTATCTCAGATCAATTAGCACAGGTTCGCCAAGTAAGTGACGCTATTCGTCAAGGTGAATGGCTGGGATCTACGGGAAAGGCTATTACTGATGTAGTGAATATCGGTATAGGCGGTTCTGATCTTGGCCCTAAATTAGCCTATGCGGCTCTAGCTGAGTTCTCTCATCCTGACATTCAAATTCACTATATCGCCAATGTTGATGGCGCAGAAATTCTAACCACACTGGCCAAACTTAACCCAGAGACAACCCTTGTAGCTATTGCCAGTAAAACATTTACTACCCAAGAAACCCTATTGAATGCAAAAACAGCGCTCAGATGGTTCGAAAAAGAAATGGGTCTAAAAAATGCACAAAGCAGCACTCACGTTGTTGGTCTTACTGCAAATCCCAAAAATGCAAAAGCCTATGGGATCCCAGAATCACAAATTTTGGAATTTGCCGAATGGGTTGGTGGCCGCTACTCTTTGTGGTCAAGTATCGGACTATCTATTGCAGTTAGCATTGGTTTTGACAAATTCTTGGAAATGCTAGATGGCGCCAGAGCAATGGATTTGCATTTTCAAAGTGCTCCGCTAAATAAAAATATGCCGGTAGCTATGGCCCTTATCGGTATCTGGTACAGCAACTTTTTAGGTGCGCAATCTGCTGCTGTGATCCCCTATTGTGAGCGTCTGCAATTGTTACCATCCTATCTCCAACAGTTAGATATGGAAAGTAATGGCAAGGGAATAACTCAAGATGGCAAATCGGTATCCTATGATACTGGGGCAATTATTTGGGGCCAAACAGGAACCAATGGGCAACATGCATTTTTCCAACTTTTGCATCAGGGTACACGGTTAGTGCCAATCGACTTCATTGCTTCTGTTAAGGACAGTTTAAGTAATGAAGAACATCACCGCGTGCTACTGGGCAATATGCTCGGCCAAGCCTCAGCACTTATGACCGGGCAACCAGCGCCTTCTGGAGAACCACATCGTCACTATCCTGGAAACAAACCGTCAAATACTCTTCTCATGCGATCACTGTCAGCGAAAAACTTTGGCGCGCTAATAGCACTCTACGAGCATAAGGTATTTGTTCAAGGAAGTATTTGGAATATCAATTCATTTGATCAATGGGGCGTCGAGCTAGGGAAAAAAATGGCCAATGCGCTACTTGATGATTCGCCCAATATCACACTGGATCCATCAACCAAAGCGTTGTTTGAGTATATGGCCAGCAACGACTGAAATTTAGAGATGACGGGCAGGGCGAAGCTCTTTTGGCAGAGAAAAACGCACTTTCTCGTCAACCCCTTCGAGTTCTTTTGGAGGGTTTGCACCAAATTCTACTAGACGCGCAATCACACCCTGAACCAATACTTCGGGTGCTGAGGCGCCAGCTGTAATACCAACGGCCTGAGCGGTTTCAAACCATTCAGGATGCATATCATCTGGTCCATCAATTAGATAGGCAATGCATCCACAGCGCTCAGCTAGCTCTTTTAGCCTATTCGAGTTGGAGCTGGCTACAGAACCCACCACTAAAACCACGTCAGACTCTATGGCCAATTGTTTAACGGCATCCTGTCTATTTTGAGTGGCATAACAGATATCGTCTTTACGTGGACCTTGGATTTCAGGAAATTTTCTACGCAGAGCATCAATCACCCGAGAAGTATCATCCATAGACAGCGTAGTTTGTGTCACGTAAGCCAAATTAGCCGGATTCTCAATCTCCAGAGCAACAGCATCATGCTCGTCCTCCACTAGAAAAATACTACCTCCTTTAGAATCATCAAACTGACCCATGGTACCTTCCACCTCTGGATGCCCTGCATGCCCAATAAGTACACAGTCCATACCATCATTGCTGTATTTGGTCACCTCAAAATGTACTTTAGTAACCAGTGGGCAGGTAGCGTCGAAAACCTTCAACTTCCGCGCCTTTGCCTCCTCCCGAACCGCCTGAGACACACCGTGAGCACTAAAAATGCAAATCACATCATCGGGAATCTCTTTAATTTCTTCGACAAAAACCGCACCACGCTGGCGAAGATTATCAACTACGAATTTATTGTGAACAACCTCATGACGCACATAAACAGGGGCGCCAAAAAGATCTAATGCACGATCAACAATATCAATCGCACGATCGACGCCAGCACAAAAACC
>DNBN01000166.1:0-179 GCA_003491845.1 Porticoccaceae bacterium
GGGATGGTGGTTCGACGTGTTGACGCAGTGGCTAAAAAAGGGTTGCATCGCGTAGCATGGGATATGCACTATCCCTCATCCGCGCCGGTTAAGCTATCAAAGCCTTCTGGCTATGTGCCATCCTGGGCTGTCCCTCCAAAGGGGCCTATGGCTCTTCCAGGGAAATATACAGTAACACT
>DNBN01000166.1:522-12004 GCA_003491845.1 Porticoccaceae bacterium
TAACAGCCCTGAAATAACCACTGATCGGGTTGGATTGTTAGCTATACAGAAGCGTGTTGCCAATTTACTTCGTTCTGTGCGGGGTGCATCAAGAGCTCAGACGCAAATTGAGGATCGAATTAAGCATTTAACTGCTGCTATCAATTTAACACCGTCCTCAACCGAACAGCATGCCCAGGCGGCGCGTGCGCTGACAGCCCGTGTTGCGCAATTGAGTGTGCTCTTGGATGGTGATGCCACGGTTCGTGCTCGTCAAGAACCCGTGCCCTGGTCGGTTTCTGGTCGCACATCTAGTTTGTACTATGCAATCACCGGCAGCCAAAACAGGGTGTCAGGTAATCATTTTGCCTCTCTGGATATTGCCGAGGCTGAATATACTCGTGTAGCGGATCAACTCAAGGTATTACAAACTGAGTTAACCGCCCTTGAAACTGAGCTTGAGGCGATGGGCGCCCCTTGGACGCCGGGGCGCATTCCCAGTATCGACTAGGGCAAATTCGGGACTGCCTTTTTAAGGTGGTCCTGAATAAAGAACATCTACAAACACGTTTGACCTCAAAGAGCCTTCTTTGTATTGCGTTGCTAAAGCAGGACTGTTTTGGCAAATTTCTAATAGTCAGTTTGTTGCTGTCTTGTAGGGACGTTTTGGTAAAAATCGATGTATGTGCGAAGAGCTATATTGAGCAAAACCGAGGCAAATTATTGGATCTTTTTTATATCGGCCTTTTTGTAATGGTACTGACAATACCATTTGGGTGACTTGAATCTGCCGTTGATAAAAATATCTTTGATGCTTTCATCTTTGTACTGATATCAGCGTATAATTTAACAATGAGAAATTGAAAGGTACTCCCCGGCGCACAGCGACACAGGAATAGAGCATGGATAAAAAACCAAGATCCCCAATTATCGCCCAGCGCGACGATATGATCGGCCGTAATATTGGAGGTTCCCGAGGCGACTCCACTGCGTCTAAAACACGCTCGAATTCGTCGGCCAATACTACTGGTTCTGGTGGTAACAATGTCGTTGTTATCTTCGTGTTGGTGGGCTTGGTTACTGCGGTTGGGTTTGGATGGTTACAGTATCAGGATTTATTAAAAAGACACGACAGCTTGCAAACTCGTTTTGATTTGCTTGAATCACGATTAAGTAGCACCGACGAGTCGGTGACGCAGTCCGGGGCTGCCATGCAGTTGAATATCAGTAAAAATAAGGATGAATTGAAAAAGCACTGGAGTGAAATTAGAAAACTATGGGGTGTGACTAACGATATTAATAAAACCAAGATTGCTAGTAATAAAAAAGATATTGCGTTTTTGGTAAAGCAGCGAGCCTCGCTTGATAAGTCAGTCAAAGCATTGGCCGCTAAAATTGATAAAAATACGTCTTTAGCTAGCGATGTAGGTGTGAATTATTTGGCCCTAACAGAAGAATTAGAAACCCTCAAACAGGGTGTTAGGAGCTACTCTGATCAGCTCAATCGATTAAAAGCCGCTCTTGCGAAGACTGATAATGTACTAACGGGTAATGTTGAGGCGATTAGAGCTATGGACAGCTTTCGACGAAAAACGACACAACAGATTTATGATCTAGAGCAAAGGGCTGCACCAGCAACCTCCGTAGTACCGACGGAATTGCCAGCATCAGACGTGTCTGGGCCCTAGAGAGACGTCTAGACTAATAGGGCGATTAAATCTACTAACAGTGATTAACTAGCTATGGCTAACTCGTTTTATTGGCATGATTATGAAACCTTCGGGGTCGATCCATCAAGGGATCGCCCGTCTCAGTTTGCTGGTTTGCGAACTGATCAAGACCTCAATCCTATTGGTGAACCGCTGGTTATCTATTGTCAGCCACAAAAAGATATTTTGCCTTCCCCAGCTGCCTGTCTGATAACTGGGATTACCCCGCAATTGGCCCTAGAAAAAGGGCTTCCTGAACCGACATTTATTGATTTGATTCATCGTGAACTTTCACAGCCAATGACCTGTGGGGTTGGTTACAATAGTATTCGTTTTGATGATGAGGTTAGCCGCTATTGTCTTTATAGGAATTTTTATGATCCCTACCAACGAGAATGGAAAAATGGCAATTCACGGTGGGATATTTTAGATATGCTGCGCTTGATGCGTGCACTTCGTCCTGAGGGTATTGAATGGGCGGACCATGAGCCGGGACGGCCAAGCTTTAAATTGGAACATCTAACTGCGGCGAATAATATAGCCCATGAAGCGGCTCATGATGCGCTATCCGATGTTACTGCGACTATTGCTATGGCAAAATTGGTCAAGCAGAAACAGCCTCGATTGTTTGATTATGTGGTTAATAATCGTAGTAAAAAAGTAGTGAGTCAAATGCTTGACCTTACTCAAAAGAAACCATTTTTTCATGTTTCAGGGATGCTCTCTAGTGAGCATATGTACGGAGCGATAATGATGCCTTTGGCGCGGCATCCCACCAATAGTAATGGTATTATTTGTGTGGATTTATCCGCGGATCCTACGTCTTTATTGAACCTTGATGCTGAGGCTATTTACGCATTGGTATTTACCGCTCAGAGTGAACTCTCCGAAGGGCAGGTTCGCATTCCATTAAAAGTGATACATCTTAATAAAGCACCTGTAGTGACCACACATAAATTGATTGATGGGACTGCAGCTAAGCGCTTAAAGATTGATCTTGAACGCTGTGAGAAGCATTGGCATCAGCTTAGTCAGGTTGATCTTTCCGATAAACTAAACACTGTATTTGCCGAGCGTTTATTTACTAAAAAAACCGAGGCAGAACAGCAATTGTATAATGGCTTTATTCCCAACAATGATCGTTACCTGCTTGATGAGGTGAGACAGGCAAGCGCGGCAGATTTTAAAGAGCAGCGATTTCACTTTGCGGATCACCGTTACAATCAGCTTTTGGTCAATTATCAGGCGCGTTATTTTCCAGAATCGTTGAACGACCAAGAGAAGGCTATTTGGCATGAGTCTTGCCGGTGGCGTCTGTATGACGAAGATTCGGGGTATCTTACCGTGCGTAGCCTGTTATCAGAAGTTGAACAGTTGCTTGTGAACGAGGATTTATCGTCTAAAAAGTACGATATTTTGAGTGCGTTGAGGGATTGGACATTAAGCGTAGACAGGGAATTTTCCGTCACTTACTAGAGTGCTGAGCGGAAACAGGCTAGAATCTCCTCCAGTCTATTTTCCCTGAGGGTAACAATTGAATTTTACTGGCGCACACATACTTTCTATTAATCAGTTTCAGCGTGAAGACGTTGATCAGGTGTTTGCGGTGGCTGACAATATGGAGCCCTATGCACTCCGTAAAAGAGCCACTAGGGTGCTGGAAGGTGCGATTCTTGGCAATATGTTTTTTGAAGCAAGTACTAGAACTAGGGTGAGCTTTGGGTCTGCTTTTAATTTGTTAGGTGGCGAGGTGCGTGAGACTGCCGGTTTTGAAAACTCAGCGCTTGTCAAAGGGGAGTCGCTTCAGGATACCGCCAGAGTCTTGTCAGGTTTTAGTGATGTAATTTGTATGCGCCATCCCCAGATTGGATCGGTAGCAGATTTTGCCTCCGCCAGTCGAGTACCAGTCCTAAATGGCGGTGATGGGGCCAATGAACACCCAACTCAGGCGCTTCTGGATTTATATACTATACGAAAAGAGCTTGCGCAAAAGAGCAGAGGTATTGACGGCATGAGCATTGCCATGATCGGTGATCTTCGTCATGGTCGCACAGTGCATTCCCTGAGTAAGCTTTTGTCGCTTTATACTAAGGTCAGAGTGGTACTGATTTCTCCTCAAGAACTGTCACTACCTGAGATTATTATTGAATCAATGCGCCGTTCAGGAGTGGATGTTTCAGAGTCTCATGAGCTTACCCAAAGTATTGCCGATGTTGATATTGTCTATTCCACACGCATTCAAGAGGAGCGTTTTTCAAGTAAGCAAGAAGCCGACATTTATCGTGGTAAATTTAGACTTAATCAAGCGGTTTACACCCAATACTGTCAGCCTAATACTGTTATCATGCATCCTTTGCCTCGAGATTCACGGGCCGATGCTAATGAGCTGGATATAGACTTAGATAATAATCCTAATTTGGCCATTTTTCGCCAAACAGACAATGGTGTTTTGGTAAGAATGGCTCTGTTTGCTTTGGTCCTAGATGTAGCAGACAAAGTCGATGATTTCTCTAGTCCCGTACACTGGTATAATTCTCGCCAGAGCTAATTCTGATGGCATAGCACAACGTTTATAATCGGCTGACCTTATGAATGAATTTGATGATATTCGCCCATACCACGACAGTGAAGTTCCCGAGGCCATTGCTCGGCTGACAAAAGATCCAGAATTGCTCAATCTTTTGTTGTCTCGTCAATTCCCTGTTCTTTCATCTGTTTTCTCGACGCTGTTTTTTGTTATCGCCCGACCCTTTTTAAGACATAGCTTACAAAGACATACCCGTGACGTTGTCACGGTGGATGATTTCCAATCTCATATGACAAAGCGCCTTGTGGCGGTGTTAGAGCGGACTACAGACAGCTACCATTTTTCTGGATTAAAAAATCTTGACCCTAACACAGCTTATTTGTTTATGAGTAATCATCGTGATATTGCCCTTGACCCAGCCATGATCTGTTTAGGGCTGACCTCAGTAAAGAGAAATACCGTACGAATTGCTATTGGCGATAATTTGTTAAGCAAGCCATTTGCTTCTGATTTGATGAGGATTAATCGCAGCTTTATTGTTAAGCGGTCTATTTTAGGTCGTCGAGAAAAATTATCTGCATTAAAAAAACTGTCCAGGTATATCCGCCATAGTCTTAGCCAAGAAAATATCTCTATATGGATTGCTCAGGCTGAAGGTAGAGCGAAAAATGGGTATGACAAAACTGAAACTGCGCTGTTAAAAATGCTATCACTATCAAAGGACGCTAGTGATTCCTTTGCAGAGGGTATCGGAGAATTGAATATTATTCCTGTGGCGATTTCCTATGAGTATGATCCTTGCGACAGTGGCAAAGCTGGCGAACTCCACGCCCAGAATATGGGTCTGACCTACGCCAAAGATCCTTTTGAGGATCTGGAAAGTATTCAAAAAGGCTTTTTAGGATACAAAGGCAGGATTCAGGTGACCTTTGGTGCGCCAGTTACTAATCAGTACGACAGCGCAGATAGCTTAGCGGCCGAAATTGATCGGCAAATTCATCTGAATTATCAACTATTTCCTACTAATATTATTGCCTGGCAAATGCAGTCAAGGGCACAGAATAGTACTGAAATTGAGCAGTTAAAAAGCCAATGGCCCGAGGAAAATTGGGCCATGGCAGAACAAAAATTTAAAACTCATATAAGTGCTATGCCCAGAGACCACAGAGTCATCGCTATTGCGAGTTATGCGGCACCTGTTGAGAGTCAACTGCAGTACTCATATCGTGCAAGGGGTGCATAGGCTTGCTTAATGCCGAGGCTAAAGACGCCATTCAACAGGGTTATCGTCAATTTCTCAGCGCTCGAGATTTAAAACCACGTCTGGGTCAAAAGCAGATGATCGCCGCTATTGCTAATAGTCTAAGTGACGAAGATGCAGATAAACGACTGTCTGTGATTGAAGCTGGTACAGGCACAGGTAAAACCGTAGGTTACCTTATGGCGGCTTTGCCTATTGCAAAAGCTTTGAATAAGACTGTGGTGGTCTCCACCGGCACTATTGCCTTGCAGGAACAATTAATCAGTAAAGACATTCCTGAGTTGTTAGCAGCCTGTGATTGGGATTATAGCTGCAGTCTGGTTAAAGGGCGCGGTCGTTACGCCTGTAATTTGCGGATGGAACAGCATCTTGACGGAATTAAAGCTAAGGATGCAGGAGTGTTTTTATTTGAAGACCAAGAGCAGTTCAATCCAAATGCACAGACAGAGGCCCTCTATTTGTCAATGTGGGATGCTCTTGAAGATGGATCTTGGGATGGCGATAGAGATTCTTGGGATGCCCATATCAAAGATATGGATTGGCGTGCACTGACGGTTGATCGGCGTCAATGTACGGGTCGCAGATGCAGATTTATTAACCAGTGCCCGTTTTTTAAAGCGCGAGGCGATCTTGATGAAAGCGATTGTATAGTTGCCAACCACGATATCGTTATGGCTGATCTTGCCTTGGGCGGCGGTGCTATTTTGCCTGCGCCTGAAGACTGCATTTATATTTGTGATGAAGGCCATAGACTGGGTGATACTGCTATCCGACATTTTGGTGCTGAGTGTAAAATTAACAGTACCCTTGCATGGTTAGAGCGAATACCAAAGCAATGCAAAGGTCAAACACCTATTTTTATCAAAGACACAGCACTAATTGAGCAATTGCCGCGCATTGAGCGAGAGGCCGCAAAAATTAGCGATTTACTGTCAATCGCTTACCCTCTTTTGAAAAGAGAATTGGATTCCTCAGATGATGATGAGGGACGTTTTCGTTTTGCTCATGGCGATGTAGGTGAGTCTATCCGCGACATAGCCGCTCAAATAACAACGCATACCAGCGGCTGGCTGGGTAGGCTTGAGGTGTTAGAGGATACACTTAGCGAGGCGTTAAGTGATAAACAATATCCTGCTGCGCTCTCTGATATAGAACTGTTCTATCAGCAGGCCGGGACTTGGCTCTCTGGTGCTGAAAGGCTCTTAGCCTTGTGGGATAGGCTGCATCGTGAGGCGACCACCAATGCAGTGCCAGTAGCCTGCTGGTTAAAACTTGATGATGGATCGACAGGCAATTTGGATATTTCAATTAATGCCAGTCCGATACAGGCTGCAGAGATTCTTCGAGAACGACTTTGGGGTAATTGTTTTGGTGCTGTGTTGACCTCTGCAACCTTGCGATCGCTAGGTAACTTTAATACGCTTCAGCGAGAAACGGGAATACCTAACTCAGCCCATTTTTTATCTGTGGCCGGCGCATTTGATTACAGTAACTCGGCGGTATTACGGGTGCCTAGAGACGCTGTTGAGGGCAATAGTATTGATCAGCACACTGATTATTTAATTAATAGCTTGCCCTCTATGGTGGAGGAGCGATCAGGCACATTGGTTTTGTTTTCGTCAAAAAGACAAATGGAACACGTGTTTGATCAGTTACCTAAGGAACTTGTTAAGTTAATTTTAATGCAAGGTCAGTATTCTAATCGGGAGATGGTCCGTCTTCATAAAGAACGTATCGATCAGGGGCGCACTAGTGTTTTACTGGGTCTTGCAAGTTTTGCTGAGGGTGTGGATTTGCCAGGTGACTATTGTCGCCATGTGGTGATTGCTAAATTACCCTTTGCGGTGCCCAATGAACCATTGCAAGAGGCTCTAGCAGAGTGGGTTGAGTCAACTGGTGGTAACTCATTTTTTGATATTTCTCTGCCGCTGGCTTCTTTGCGCTTGATTCAAGCAGCGGGTCGACTACTGCGCACAGAGTCTGATACTGGGACTGTGTCTATTCTAGACAAACGTCTAATAACTAAACGTTATGGTGCTCAGTTACTCAATGCACTACCACCGTTTAGACAAGAATTGGGACACTAACGTCTGGGCAAGGTATGTCGCAAAAACACAACCAGTTAAAACTTCTTTTAGACGAACTAGAGGTTCAGTTGAGGGATACCGATCAATGGTCAAATCAGCCCTTACCACCAGAAAGTCTCATCAGTGATCAGCCCTTTGCTATTGATAAACTCAATTTTAATCAGTGGCTGCAGTTTTTATTTATGCCACGGCTACTAACGCTGTGTATCGAGCAACTTGATTGTCCTCAGGCTAGTAGTGTAGCACCCATGGCCGAGGAGTTTTACGCATTGTATAAGGTCGATGGGACAAAAATAATTTCTATCCTCGCTCACATCGACCATCTGATTACGAGCGCTTAGGCTTCTTAGTGTAGGTTTTCTTTTTCTTAGTTAAGGGAGCACTTCCGTCAACGACTATCTTAGGCCCTTTTGCGCGCTTAGATTTTTTATCATTGCCAAACTCACCGTCATCATTTTTGCCTTTACCCCTAAATACGGGTTTAGTCGGTTTTGGTGGTTCTGCAGTACGTTTATTTTTCACATTGCGAGACAATGTTTTGTTGTCGCTACTTTCTA
The DNA here is from genome assembly GCA_003491845.1 of Porticoccaceae bacterium. Lineage (GTDB taxonomy): Bacteria > Pseudomonadota > Gammaproteobacteria > Pseudomonadales > Porticoccaceae > HTCC2207. The sequence continues at coordinate 8,643 of DNBN01000166.1, forward strand.
CAGGACGTTTTCGAGGTACTCTTGCGGGAGCAGAATCATCGTTCTTTGAAGATTTTTGTGACATACGATTGTCGCCATCTAGCCGACTGATACGCATAGGCTTTGCGCAGACTCGGACCTTTTTAAGATGATTTAAAAGGTCACTCGGCATCCCTTCAGGAAGATCGACAGTGCTATATTCATCATGTAATTTAATTTCACCAATGAATCTACTTTCAATGTCTGCCTCGTTGGCTATAGCTCCAACGATATTACTCGGTGTGATTTTATCATTGTTGCCAACTTCTAACCGATAGGTAACCATAGCAACACCATCTCGATTAGCATTTGCCTCTTTGGCTTTTAGCTCTCGCTGAGGTCTATCATCGCGCTCCCTTCGTTGCTCTGAACGCGCGCTTTGCCCATCACCTGACTGACCTCGATGCTCTTTGCGTACACCACGGTCTTTATTTCTATCTTTGCGATCTCTATCTCTATCGCGATTCCGGTCTCTACCGGAGTCCCGTTCTCTACCACTTGTTGCTACGATAGTTTCAAGCTTAGGGAACAATGGTCGTTCTTTTTGATTATCAAAGGCCAGGGCTGCTGCCATATCAGCCATATCCAAATCATTTTCATCAGCAAGCTGTTTTATTAAAGATTTGAACTTATCTAGCTTAGGGAGCTCCATCGTTTTCAAAAGTTGCTCTGTAAACTGCTGAATACGTTGACCGCTGACCTCTTCATTACTAGGCATCGCCATTGGTTTAATGGTTTGCCGAGTAGACTTTTCTATTGATCTGAGTAAGCGATTTTCTTTAGGGGTAATAAATAAAATTGCTTTACCTTCACGTCCGGCGCGACCAGTACGACCAATTCTATGCACATAGGATTCATTATCGTAGGGGATATCAAAATTTATCACATGGCTGATACGCTCTACATCCAGACCGCGGGCAGCAACATCTGTTGCCACTACAATGTCAACTTGACCTTTTTTGAGTCGGTTGATGGTTCGTTCGCGAAGCGCTTGACTTAGATCGCCGTTGAGTGCAGCAGATGAAAATCCGCGTGCTTCAAGACGTTCCGCAATATCCACGGTTGATGACTTTGTGCGTACAAAAATGATCATCCCATCAAAGGCTTCGACTTCAAGTACTCGAGTAAGAGCGTCCATCTTTTGATGGCTTTTGCAAGTCACATATTGCTGCTCAATTCGCTCTACGGTTTTCGTCTTATTCTCAATACTTACGGTTTCCGCATCACCCAGATATTTCTGGCTGACACGACGAATAGCTGGCGGCATGGTGGCAGAGAACAATGCCCGTTGACAATTTTCTGGCGTCTGCGCAAGTATGGTCTCAACATCATCAATAAAACCCATTCGCAACATTTCATCGGCTTCATCAAGAATCAGACCGCGTACTTGACTAAGATCAAGGCTACGACGGCGAAGATGGTCAAGCATGCGGCCAGGGGTACCTACGACCACTTGGGCGCCGCGCTTTAGTCCGCGCAACTGACCGCCAATATCAGCGCCACCATAAATAGGTAAAACATGGAAACCTTTAATAAATTTTGCATAGCTTTGAAAAGCTTCAGCAACTTGAATGGCAAGTTCTCGCGTTGGTGTTAGTACCAGAATTTGCGGTGTTTTTTGCTTTTCATCTAAGTTACTTAAAAACGGCAGCGCAAAGGCTGCGGTCTTGCCTGTACCAGTTTGGGCCGTGCCCAAAAGATTTTTCCCATTCAATAAAATAGGAATGCTTTGTTCCTGAACTGGAGAAGGTTGCTCATAGCCTAGTTGTTGGACAGCTTTGAGTACGTGGGCAGAAATACCCAGTGCAGCGAAGTCAGTGGACGACATTAATTTACCTGTAACTTGGACCTTTCAGGACCGGGGTTGAGAGGCCGCGCAGTATACGCCTAAGTTATTCATTTTTATAGTATATTTATAGCTGTTTTACGTATTTGCATTAACTAAGGGTAAGGATGCTTTGATTAACCTAAAAAAATATCTAGATTAGCGCATTTATATTTATTTTTTTGGACAAACAAATTTGATTCCAGTTATACGCTGCCGAGCCCTGATCTAAATAACCACTATTATTTGTATGCGCCTATGCACTGACGTGTTTTTGGGTTTAAATACGTCACTTAAAATAATCCAAACAAAAAAGGTCTTAGATGAGCGAGCTTCATTTGGTGCGTCATGCCCAAGCGTCTTTTGGCGCTGAAAACTATGATCAACTATCCGATTTAGGACATGAGCAATCGCGTCTCCTAGGCGATTATTTCAAGCATAGAGAGATGTCTTTTGACGTTTTGGTGGTCGGCGATATGCACAGGCACCATCAGACAATGGACGGTATTTGTTCAGGAATGGGAATCTCCAGCACCGATCGTTTGGTACTCTCTGGACTAAATGAGTACAATTTTGTGGACATGACCGAGGCCTATGGAAAAACCTATGGTGATAATGCTCTGTACCAAAAGGCTATGGCTAATCCCGCAGATAAAAAGAATTTTTATCGCTTATTACGGCAAATGCTCACCGCATGGACAGTTGATCAAATTCCCGATGTACCGGAAACATGGCGGCAGTTTAAAAATAGAGTTTCCCACGCGCAAAGTGAAATAAAAGCGATGGCTGATCAGGGAAACCGTGTTTTGGCTATAGGCTCTGGTGGTTCGATTAGTACGTTTGTTGGATTAGTGCTTGGGATTCCCGATGAAACTATATTTGATTTAAACTTGCAGTATAAAAATACTGCAATCAGTCACTTTTTCTTCAATGAGAAGAAGATGAATTTGACTGGCTTTAACAATATCGCCCATTTTGAAACAAAGGCGATGGAACATTTTATTACCTACGGATAATTTTTAATAGAGGATATTTTTATGACAACAGAATTTGATATGAGCGGTAAAGTAGCTATGGTGACTGGTGCATCCAGTGGGTTTGGTGCACATTTTGCCAAACTATTATCCGCCAGGGGCGCAAAAGTGGTTGTAGCTGCAAGGCGCCTTGATCGGCTCGAGTCGTTGGTAGCAGATATTAATAACTCGGGCGGTGAGGCTGTTGCTGTGGAAATGGACGTCACCAGTGCTGATTCTATTGCTGCTGCTTTTGATACAGGTGAGGCCGCTTTCGGGACTATTACCGTAGTGGCCAATAACGCCGGTGTTGCCGACATTCGAAGCGCGTTAAAAGTTGATGAATCCAGCTGGGATCGAATGATGGATACTAACCTCAAAGGGGTTTGGATTGTGGCTCAGCAGGCGGCAAAACGCATGATTGCAGCAGGCGTAGGTGGCGCTATTGTCAATACGGCATCAATACTGGGTTTGCGAGTTGCCTTTGGTCAGTCTAGCTATTGCAC
>DNBN01000166.1:12338-19537 GCA_003491845.1 Porticoccaceae bacterium
ATCCGCGTCAATGCCCTATGCCCTGGGTATTTTTTGACAGAAATGACCGAAGCGGCTTTTGCTTCACCAGACAGTAAAGCCTATCTGAATTCGTCGCCGGCTCGTCGAGCCGGTGAGATGGATGAAATTAGCGGTCCATTTCTCTTACTTGCCAGTGACGCAGGATCGTATCTCCATGGCATCGCCTTGCCAGTAGACGGCGGTCAATCCATTGGTAATATGTAACCGCTGTTCAATCGAATTGGTCTAGGCTATCTTTATGAGTATAAAAGATAATCGTCGAGAATATGATTACGCCACGCTGTCAAGAGACAGCCTAGACCGCTGTCCATTTGCACAGTTTTCGTTGTGGATGGATCAGGCTATGGGAGCGGGGATAATCGATCCTACCGCAATGTGTCTGGCCACTGTGGATAGCAATGGCAGTCCGTGGCAACGCATGGTGCTGTTGAAAGGTGTCGATGATAGAGGTTTTGTTTTCTACACTAACCTGGGCAGTCGTAAAGCCTCTGCTATTGGTGGGCATCCCGAGGTGAGTTTGCACTTTCCCTGGCTACAAATGGACCGGCAAGTGATCGTTGGTGGTCGTGCCCATGCGCTGCCACAATCTGAGGTTGCTGACTATTTCTCCAGCCGACCCCAAGGCAGTCAATTGGCTGCTTGGGCTTCCAATCAAAGCGCAGTCATACAATCTAGAGCTGTGTTGGAAACACAGTTTGAGGCGGTATCTGAGCGGTTCAGCGATGGCCATATACCTGTGCCCGATGATTGGGGTGGCTATTGCGTGGTACCGACAGAATTTGAATTTTGGCAAGGTGGTGAAAAGCGCTTACATGACCGGTTTAGTTATGTGCTGACTGACAATGCGTGGAAAATTCAAAGGTTGTCTCCCTAATAGTGGATCTCAGTAATTAGCACGTGGCGCTCCCCTGCGGGGGTTGTCACAGTAACCTCATCCCCCATTGCCTTTCCCAGCAGTGCACGGGCCATGGGTGAATCGATACTGGTCCAATTTTTAGTGGGATCTATTTCATCAGAGCCTACCAGTCGATAGGTGTCGGTAGATTCTGTGTCCTGATCCTCGACCGTTACCCAAGCTGAGAAGAATACTTTGCTAGTATCCCTAGGTTTGTCTTCTATGATTTGGGCATTTTCGATGCGTTTGGTGAGGTAGCGAACTCTGCTGTCAATTTCTCGAAGTCGACGTTTGCCATAAATGTAGTCGCCATTTTCGGATCGATCGCCGTTCTTGGCAGCCTCGTGCACAACACGCGTGACTTCCGGACGCTCTACTTTCCACAGCTGTTGGATCTCCGCGCGCATCTTTGCTGCTCCCTGAGCCGTGATATAGGGCGAACTTTTGGGGGTGGGCGGGCGATATCGAGACAAGCGGTTACGCCTCAACTGTGAGATGGAATACATCTCTGTAGAATGCTAACTCTGATTCCAATGCGCGAATAATATTGTTTGCTTTTCGAAAACCGTGCCCCTCATCTGTAAAGGTCACATGAGCGACTTTGATGCCTTTTGAGGCTAATATATCCACCATCATTTCCGCTTGATTTGGTGGTACCACCTTATCTTCCAGTCCCTGGAGAAAGATAACCGGACAATTTAATTGGCTGGCATGGTGAATTGGCGAGCGGGCCACATAGGTTGCCTTGTCTTGGGGGTAAGGTCCCACCAAGCCATCCAAGTATCTTGCCTCGAATTTATGCGTATCCCGGGCTAACATTTCTAAATCACCTATACCGTAAAGGCTGGCGCCTGCTTTAAATGTGTCGGTAAAGGTGAGGGCAGAGAGAACAGTGTAACCGCCGGCGCTGCCACCGCGAATAATACAACGCTGGCGATCAATCTTGCCCTGATTAGCTAGGTGGTCTATGGCATAGGTAGTGTCTTGCACATCTTTGATACCCCAGCACCCAGTGAGGCTATGGCGATAGTCTCGACCAAATCCAGTACTACCCCGATAATTGATATCCACCACAGCAAAGCCGCGGCTGGTCCAAAATTGGATCTTTAGGTTGAGGCCACAATCGGTTGATCCAGTTGGACCGCCATGGCACATAGCAATCACCGGTGGTAGTTCGTTATCTTCGCCGCGAAAGTTGGCGTTGATAGGTGAATAATAAAAGGCGTGAACCTGTTCATCATTGCCGCTGAGGAAGTAAAACGACTCCGGTACAGAGAGCTCTTCTTTGCTGACTCGGAGCTTTGTGGGTGCATAGTTAATCTGAGTAGATAAATCATGGCTAATACTGATGACGCGATTGGCTTGCGTGGGAGTATCAGCGATCATCAACATGCAACCATTATGTGCGCACACGCTTTGAAAAGTACTGTGTTCACTGATTACAGAGGCCATGCTCTTTGTATTAAGGTCATAAAGTCCTGAGTGCCAGAGACCATTTTGACTCCAGACACAACCAATAGTTGATTCGGAGATAAAACAGTAAGTGCTCATACCCAGTTGCCAAAGTGGTGTTGCGAATTCAGCATCAAGCGCGTAAATGCTCTCATCACCAGCTTCATTGAAACGATAGATATTCCACCAATTATTGCGATCTGAGACGAAATATAATTGATTGTCGGGTGACCATTGCGGTTGAAAAATAGCTTCATTGCAGTCTTGACCCGCTATTAGTCGATGCTCAGTCAATGCAAGTTGTTGATTATTAGCGATCCACAACTGGGTCGCATCCCATGGCATCTGCGGATGATTCCACTGTATCCAGCAGAGAGTCTTTTGATCGGCACTCAATCGTGGGTAGGCATAGAAATCTGCGCCATCCACAAGACGTGTGGGAACTTGATCAGAACCGTCTATCACCAGACTAGCGAGATAATTCTCGGGCTCACCCTGCTGCCGGTGATCTTCACAGACCATAATTAAACGACGGTGCGCCCCATCAAAAATAATGTCAGCAAAACGCCAGGGCCCCTGTTGAGATATTGCCTCGGGCTCAGTCTCCTGATCCAATGCTACTCTGTAGATACATTGATCATTGGCATTAACAAAATAGAGGTGGTTCTCCGCTACCGTATAAGCACTGCCGCCATATTCGTGCACCTTGCTATTGTGACTGAAGGGGGCAGGGAACATTTCGCGAATATGCCCGTGCTTATCCTGACACAGGATCACGCTTCTGCCAGCTTCCCACGCGCGGCTTTCAACCCAAAATACATTTTCATTATGGGATTGCACACTACTCAGCCCAGGTGCAGCCGTTGTGATCAGCTCTGGCGTGATCGTGGACGGCCAAGTGCCAAAAGGTTTGGCTATTAAGGAGCGAGTCATATTAACCCCCGGACAGTTTGACGTTGTAACCACGCTGTTCCAGCTCTTTTTTAACCAGATCGCGTTGATCCCCCTGGATTTCGATGATTCCCTGTTTCACTGTCCCCCCGGTTGAGCATCTCTGCTTTAGTTGTTTTGCGAGTATTTTTAATTCTGCTGAATTGAGCGCGAAACCGGTGACAGTTGTCACACCACTACCTTTTCTGCCCTTTGTCTCACGACGAATGCGAATAATTCCATCACTGCTTGGCGCCGTCTGTATTGAAGTTTGTTTAATTCGACCTCTATCGGTTGAGTATACAAGTCTTGATGTATCGTCTTTCATAATGGTTTGAAATCTCCATTCATATTGTCAGTAACGCAGCCCACTAATTACTCATGGTAACGGAAAATAACAACTGCTCTTAATCAATATTTTGCATTATTAATGATTCAGAAGCAGCAGTTTACCTATATGCTCGTTGGTTTCCATCAATCTGTGACTGTCTTGTGCATTGGATAAATTAAAAGTTTTATGAATCACGGGTTTAAATTTATTCTCGGCTATTAATGGCCAGACTGTCTGTTTGACCCCCTGAGCTATTCTTGCTTTATCTGCTAGAGGTTGAGCCCGCAATGTAGAGCCGGTGAGAATTAATTGTTTTAGCATCACTGGCAAAAAGTCTACGTCGATTCTGGACCCTCTTAAAAAAGCAATACTGACAATTCTTGCACCTTGGGCGCAGGCGGCAATATTTTTTTCAATGTAATCGCCTCCTACCATATCCAGGACCACGTTGACTCCCCTGTTTGTTAGTTTCTGCGATTCAACGACAAAATCTTGTTTGTTGTAGTTAATCGCTCTGATAGCACCTAATCGTTCACAAACCTTACATTTCTCATCGCTACCAGCTGTGGCGATTACCTTTACTCCCAATGCAGAAGCCATTTGAATGGCAGTGGTGCCAATGCCACTGCTTCCGCCGTGCACCAATAAATACTCGTTCGCTTGCAGAGCAGCGCGCTCGAAGAGGTTATGCCAAACAGTAAAGCAGGTTTCGGGTAGAGCGGCGGCCTCCACGAGTGATAGATTGTCGGGAATGGGCAGGCAGAGATCCTCCTCTGCTAGGGCATACTCTGCATAACCACCACCGGACAGAAGCGCACATACTTGATCACCTATCTTATATTTTCTCACATCGGTGCCGATTGCCACGATAGTGCCTGACACTTCTAGACCCGGAATATCTGATGCACCGGGAGGAGGAGGATAAAAGCCCATGCGCTGGAATACATCCGGTCGGTTAACCCCAGCTGCAGCAACTTCAATGATTACTTGATGTGAGGATGGTGACTCCAATTGGCGCTGACAAGGACTTAAAATATTTGCTTCGGCAGTAGTTAAAATTTCTATACTGAGATGTTTTTCTGGTAACAGCGACATAATTATTGTCTCGATTGATTTAAATTAGCATTATATTTGCTTTGAGCAATGATAAGCAGTTTGTAATCTTTTACACTAATAATACTTAAACGGAAGTGAGCCTTGGCAATATGTTACATGAAACTTTTAGGGATAAAACCTACCGTATAATTTTGGGTACCAGTACGGTTGCCGGGCAACGTTTCGACGTATTATTAATGACTCTGATCGTTCTGAGTAGTGTTGTTGTGAGTCTCAGCTCCTTAGAGTCATTTAGTCAACAGTACGGCCTTTGGTTACAGCGTATAGAATGGATAGTGACCGTTATTTTCACTATTGAGTATCTCCTACGTATCTATGCATCGCCCTGGCCAAGACGCTATATATTTAGTTTTTATGGTGTAGTAGATTTATTGTCATTTCTCCCTTTCTACTTGGCATTTTTCTTCACCGGTGATAGTTATTGGTTAATTGTTCGTTTGTTACGGTTATTGCGCATTTTTCGTGTGCCCGGGTTATTTATGTACTTGGCTGAGGTGAACCTGCTCATTCGATCAATTTATGCTTCCAGACGGAAACTACTGATTTTGTGTACGGTTGTAACCCTGCTGAATATTATCTTGGGCAGTTTCCTATTTGTGATGGAGAGTCAAGTCGAGAGTATCCCCGCAGGCATTCAACGCATACTAACCACCATGTTGTTCCTTGAGGCTGACCAGTTGTTACCGCAGACAATTATTGGCGAATGTATTCTCTTATCCGCTCGAATCATGGGCTGGGTCAGTATCGCGGCTCTAACGGGTATTTTTACTGTGCAGATCTCTCGAGAAATGCAATCTCAAATCGAAGCTCGCAGATGTGATAATTGTGGTCGTATGCATCATGATGTAGAGGCAAAATTTTGTCTTCAATGTGGTGCTGCAATTAAGCAATAGGAAGGTCTACTTTATGTCCATTCTGGTTTATCAGCTCTTACTCATTAGTATCATGTTTTACTCCAATAATTAAGCGGCGAACACAGGTTAATGGGTTCCACTGTCAGTGATGATCCATCGGGTATACTTAAACAGAGAGATTCGTCTGCCAAAGTAGTGTGCGCATGTCTACGTCCATAAAGAAGTGCGCAAACTTGGTCGCTGACTCGTCAGCAAGCGACATCATCGTTTAGGGTAAAAATCGTACCTGTAACTGCAAAGTCGTGTATGTTGCTTGCTGCGGGCTGCGGGCTGCGGGGTTTGGGACCTAATTATTGAAAAACACCTTGCCTATTAACGCCAGCAGCGACTCGAATAAGTCCTTGGCCATACTAAGCTCTGGTTGCTCTCGATTACAAATGGCAAAATACTCGGTGCTTAGGGTGACGTTATTTCAATACTGAAGTGTTTGTTTGGTACGCTCAGTCTTCGGCTTTCTCTAACACTATTAATGATTAATGATTAATGATTAACGATTAGTTGTTATGAAGTCAAATATACCACAGTATTTTTTACACTTAAGCAAACCCCACTGGTGTTGTGATGCAAAATTCAACTAGCTCTTTTACGTTGAGCGCATTTACTACCAAAACTGCATATTAGCTATTGCATGCGCAATTCATAAATCAACACCCCTTTAGTTACTAAAAATATCGCATTTTCGATATTTCTAGTATTTATTTGCAATTATCTGTACCAAAGCACAGGTTACAAATAGACACATTTAATAGATGATTACTTCAATGATGTATTAATACATAAACGCCAATAAATAGTGGCTCATAGGGCAAAGTAACAGAAACATAAATTTTCACTATCAGCGAGGATCTACAAGTGGCCATAACCTATCTACAGTCGACCAAAAATATTGCTCAAAAAATAGTTGAAGTGAATTCCATTTCCAAGAGCAGCATTGTGGGAAGGTGTGCCCTAGCAAGTTTCGGTTATTGGTGGCAAGACCATCCTGAATATCACTCGATTGTTTCTTGTAAAGCAACTGAAAGTCACATTCTTATCGAGTTTAGTAATTCTGTTTCTCTGATAATCAAAACACCTAAAGATGCTGAACATTTTGACGGTTCCTTGATTATTTGGTCTGTCGACAGTCTTTCGTGGAAATGGAAAGGGTATGGCAAAGGTTATTCCCAAGACAACCATTTCTATCGCAAATATAGATCTATTAAGGGCAATATGTATTGTGGTACCCATGAGGGTAAAAATCATGTTTGGCGATATGCGCCACGCCCTTATCATCCTGCATTGGTGCTTGCATGGGATTTGCCCTCGGGCCCTCCTGGCCCTTTTCTTTCTCGGTTAAGGGATCGCGGTAAAGAGCGTTTTTTAGCGCAACAAATTGAGAATAGGTATTTGCAAGCTAACAATTATTCTCAAGAAAATATGTATGTTGGATAGGCTTAGGGTAATCTTGATTGGCGTTGACTACGGGCTCTGATGGTTTTTTCAGAGCTTTATTCACTCCAATAGGTTGAAAAAATAGAGATAGCAATGATTTTTTATATTC
>DNBN01000108.1:0-524 GCA_003491845.1 Porticoccaceae bacterium
TTATACCCCAACACTGCATAGTCCAAATAAATCTCCTCCAAGGGCAGGGGTATACTCTCACTTGCAGCAAGTTGAATTCGTGCGGCTAACTGTTTTTGATTCATCCTCGCAGGCAATTCAACTATTTTGCTCAGAACTGAAGACCCTGACACTGCAATTGCAGCATCTTTGGAGGTCGCTCCAGAAGTGTCATAGACATGTTTTAAAACCTTACTCACCGCGGCCTCATTAACTACCATCCCATCTCGTAGGGCACCTAATGGAAGCGCTTCAGCGCCAGCTGCAGTAACATGATATCCTTGTCCTTGCAGCTCTAGTTGAACTAATTTGACCGCTCGCGATGAAATATCGACGCCAAGTACTGACGTTGAGGGTCTATTAAACCCAAGGTAAGATAGTTGCGGAATGTTTTTAAGATAAGGTAGCTTGAGCAATGCATTAAATCCTTAAAAATAATTTTATTCATTAGTAAATAGACTATGTTTTAAACTATTGTTGAGAACTGAATCACATTTTAAACATTT
>DNBN01000108.1:807-976 GCA_003491845.1 Porticoccaceae bacterium
ACTGAATCACATTTTAAACATTTTGTTCTGAAACGTTACATAGCAGAGACGATCAATATATGAATCTTGTTAAAGCGCTTAAAATAAGCTTAATTGCCGCTTTTACAGCTGTTGCAGGTGCGCTCGTTATTGCATCCTGCCTATATCTTTACCTCAGCCCAAAACTGCC
>DNBN01000108.1:1230-1538 GCA_003491845.1 Porticoccaceae bacterium
CTTTACCTCAGCCCAAAACTGCCATCTACCGAAGAACTCAAAGATGTAAGAATGCAGATTCCGTTGAAAGTTGTTAGTCAGGATTTAAAAATTATCAGAGAGTTTGGCGAAAAAAAGCGTACGCCTGTCACCTTTGATGAACTTCCCAAATCTATGGTGGATGCACTGCTAGCCGCTGAGGATGCAACGTTTTTTGATCACGGTGGCATTGTGATCTCTGGTTTAGTTCGCTCTGTAGTTCAGCTTGTATCTCAAGGAAGAGCTGTCGGCGGTGGTAGCACTATAACCATGCAAGTTGCTCGAAATTT
>DNBN01000108.1:1795-6773 GCA_003491845.1 Porticoccaceae bacterium
ATGCAAGTTGCTCGAAATTTCTTTTTGCACAAACGCAAGGAATTTACGCGAAAATTCAATGAAATTTTACTGGCCTTTCGTATAGAAGAAGAGCTGACTAAAAAAGAAATCTTATCGCTCTATGCTAATAAAATGTTTTTAGGTAAAACAGCATATGGCTTTGCCGCGGCGGCACAGGTGTATTATGGTAAAAATCTGTCTGATCTAAGCTTAGCTCAAATAGCTATGATCGCCGGCTTACCAAAAGCTCCTTCAGCTTACAATCCTATCCGCAATCCCATCAGAGCAACTCAGCGAAGAGACTGGATTCTTGGCCGGATGCTTAAGTTAGCCAGCATCTCTGAACCTCAATATTTAGCGGCTGTGGCTGAAATTGATACTGCGACCTATCATGGTTCTGCCTCAGAACTAGACTCGCCTTATGTGGCAGAAATGGTAAGACAAGAGGTGATTCAGAAGTTTGGAGCACAAGCTTATACTGAAGGGTATACAGCGATCACCACTGTAGATTCCGCCATGCAGACGAATGGTGTTAAAGCACTGCAAGCAGGAATTCTAGCTTACGATCGTCGGCATGGTTATCGCGGTGCAGAAGATTCCATCGAAGACGCATCGCTGTGGGCACCAAGGTTAAATGACACTCCTAGTGTTGGACCCTTAGAACCAGCTATTGTTATCGCCGTAGCAAATGATCGCCTTAATTTAATGACTAAAAATCTCGATGTCACCACTTTAAATTGGCGTGATGGGCTTAAAGACCTGCGTCTCTATAAGAGCGTCAATTCAAGAAGCGCGCCTATTAAATCTGCGCTGGATATTTTCAATGTCGGAGATTTAATTCGTGTGCAACGAAATCCAGATAAAAGTATTTTCCTCTCCCAGTTACCAAAAGTACAATCTGCACTCGTTGCGCTAGATCCCTTTAATGGCGCGATAAGAACATTAGTTGGCGGGTTTGATTATGACCAAAGCCGCTTTAATAGGGTAAATCTTGCTAAGCGGCAACCCGGCTCTAATTTTAAACCCTTTATCTATGCTACAGCGCTAAATAGTGGTTTTACGCCTGCCTCTATTATCAATGATGCACCCATAGTATTTGATGATTTCAAACTTGAGGATACATGGCGGCCGGAAAATGATGGTGGGAAGTTTTATGGCCCCACACGACTTCGAGAAGCTCTTTACCGTTCCAGAAATGTCGTATCAATTAGACTATTGCGGCGAATGGGGTTTGATCGCACGTTCCAAGGGTTACAATCCTTTGGGTTTAATACCTCAGATATGCCCTCGGATCTCTCGTTGGCCTTGGGCAGCTATGCGTTAACGCCACTAGAAATTGCAACCGGTTATGCTATGTTGGCCAATAATGGTTTCAAAGTTACTCCTTATCTTTTGGATAAAATTATTGATCGAGACGGTAATGTTATCTTTCAAGCATCACCAGAAGTTGCTTGTGATCCATGTTCTGGAACCCCAGAGACACTTACTTTAGAACAGCGTTCTGGTGATTTGGCTGTTGAAGAACAACTGGAAAAATTATTCTCCGACATCAGTCAAACCACAGCAAACAATGGAAAGGATTATAGTTGGGAGAGCATAAAACAAAGCTTGAAGACACTACCGTTGACTGAATTCAAGCCGGCTCCTAGAGCGATGGATCCACAAACCGCTTTTTTAATTGATTCAATGCTAAAAGATGTCATTTTGAGAGGCACCGGCAGGAAAGCAAAAAACCTGAATCGTGCCGATCTTGCAGGTAAAACAGGAACAACTAACGGCCCAAGAGATGCCTGGTTTTCTGGTTATTCTCCGCATTTAGCCGCCACAGCTTGGGTAGGATTCGATGACAGCTCCACCATTGGCCGCAATGAATATGGTGGCTCAGCTGCCCTTCCCATTTGGATTGACTTCATGGCATCAGCACTGGCCGACAAACCTGAGATTATCCGGCCACAACCGAACGAAATTGTTACGGTCAAAATAGATCCAATTACTGGCAAGAGAGTCACACCAGATCAACCAGGAATTTTTGAATATTTTAAGACAAAAAATCTTCCTGAAGCACCACAGGGTTCTGCGGAAGGGGCTAAAAGTGACCAAAACCCCCTCCCGGATGACATTTTCTAATCTGTGTGTTGTTCAATGTTTTTTTGATAAAAAAGATCCAGGCTGTGGGCGCAATACTTAATTAAAACTGGCAGTATGATCAAAATACACAAGATACAAGATTTACTATGACTTTAAATTGGGACAACATTGATACGGTACTGTTGGACATGGACGGTACATTATTGGACTTACATTTTGACAGCTACTTTTGGCTGCAGCATCTGCCTCTTCGCTATAGTGCAAAATTTCCCGGCAAGGAGTCAGAAGCGCGCCGATTTTTGGCCAATGAACTCCAAGGCAGGCGAGGTACGCTAGACTGGTACTGCACTGACTTTTGGTCATCTCTATTGAATTTAGATATTATGGCCTTAAAGAGAGAAGTGCTGCATTTGATCTCAGAGAGACCACAAACATCCCGCTTTTTACAGGCATTGGGGGCAGCAAACAAAAAACGAATATTAGCAACCAACGCTCATCCTAATAGCGTCGCACTTAAATTTTCGGTAACGTCTATTGAGTCTCAGTTGGATGCCGTGGTCACATCTCATGACTACGGGTATCCAAAAGAATCACCTCTTTTTTGGCGTGCCTTTCAAGAGCATTACTCATTTGACCTAGCAAAAACCCTATTCATCGATGATTCCACCTCAGTTCTTGCAGCAGCACGAAACTATGGTATCGAGCAATTATTATGTATCAATCTGCCTGACAGCCAACGTAATCTAATCAAAAACACACCGTTTCCTGCGATAAGTCACTTTGAAGAACTGTTAACGGACAATGGGATGCTTAAAATTATTTGAAGCGTCCTAAAATACGAGTAAAAGATATAGGTTATAGACGATACAGTAATATGGTAGCAACACCTTATTTGAGCAATCAAATTGAAAAGCTAATAACGCAATATCGCGACTTTATGGACAAACAAAAATACTAGAACATCGATCTGATTCGACAATCGGTCCGGCTCGACAGATAGCTGTCAGCTATTTGTTGGCGCTTTTATTTAACCAAAAGATGTATATTAAAAGCGACGGCGCAATTAAACCAGACAACGCTGTCACTAGCTCGTTTTTAAAAACCGTCCCTCATAATCACGATACAGCTTCTTGACAAGCTGCTGCGCTCGGGACATACCCAACTCAGTTACCTCGCCCTCCTCTGAGGTAAATTGGCCGTAGGACATTGCGAAATAGCGCCTGTGTAAACTGCGTATCTCTTGGCCATCAAAGGGCTTGCACAAGCGCACAGCGATACCATTGGGTTGTAAGTATACAAATTCACCCTGAACAATTATGCGATAAACAGTAACGGAAATTTTAGGCTGTATTGGTAACATGGGCCTCTCCAGTGATATAAGTTAATAAATCAAGGAGAAGTACGTATGGTGAGGCCTGTATCATTGCCTAAGCCACATCTGAGAATACTCTGATAGCCACCTTGCACAGGTTTGCAGGTTGGCGGAGCCCTCGCTCTCTCTTGATGTTTGGCTAGTATATGCAATTTTTTTCATCACCAACCATCAAAAAAAGTAGATCCGAGACTCGCTTAATTAATGTATTTATTCATAATACCCACGCCAATGATGCTTGGTTACTCGATCATTTGGTTTATTTCAGCCGCCTAAAGAGTGACGGGCAGAGCAAAACATAGGGCTTACCACTTATTCAATTTAATTGTGAGACATAGAATGCTAAAGGTCAGTCTTTTCTTGTTACTTGTGTGCGTGGCGTCATTATCGCTGGCCAGTGGCTATGATCGCGACGCGTTTAATTACCAGAGCTACAAACCTAATACCCCTTTAGGATTTTACACCGGTAAAGTATGTGATTATGTCAACATCGATCATCTTGTTAGTCTCAAAGATGCTTATGAGAGTGGTGCAGCATCTTGGAGTGCATCAAAGAAAAAAGCCTTTGCCAATGACCGATTCAACCATGTCCCCTCTTGTTCGCGGGTCAACAGCTCAAAAGGCTCCGCCGGCCCCCATGATTTTTTGAGACGTTCAAGAGACGGTAGAGGTTTAGATTATAAGATCCTGCGCTGGTGTGACTATGTCAACCGATACCAGGCAGTTAAAATCAAATATAAATTATCCTTTGAGGGTAACCATAAGCAAATTTTTGCTGCTTGCAAGAAAGGTTTTGATCTATCTTATAAAGACAAATAACAAATTAAAAACAAGAGTAATACTTATAGCAATCGTGATTAATAGGCCAAGACATTGCTTTTCAATGCCTCTGGCTTGCTTTGTTTTACCGTTGCTACATTTTCATTCTCTTTGTCTCTTAAAACAGTAAAGCAAACCATTTTTTGTTGTAATATGATGGTGGTGTTAGGGCAATCAATAGTGTTATCTACCTTTCTTTTTTTCTTCACTAGGCACACCCAGAGGGTTTATGAATAAAGACAATAGTGACACATCTGTCAGAATTGATAAGTGGATTTGGGCAGCACGCTTTTTTAAAACCCGCTCGCTGGCTAAGTCGGCTATTGAAAACGGTAAGGTATTGATCCATGGACAGAAATGTAAACCCAGTAGAACCATCAGTGGTGGGGAAACCTTAACTATTCGTCGTGGCGATGACGTAAAACAAATACTTATTCTGATACTCTCTGAACATCGTGGTAGCGCACCTGAGGCTCAGAAACTTTATCAAGAAACAGATGAAAGTATTGAACGGGGTGAACAGCGCACTGCCGACAGAAAAGCATTGCGTGACTCGATGCCAGTGTCGGTTCGACCAAATAAAAAACAGCGCCGGCAGATTCACAGGTTTTTAGACAACTGAGGGCAGGACTAACAAACCTTTTTGGCTTGCCATCAACTATTACTCAATATAATACCAAATAGTATCGCCAACGGGCT
>DNBN01000341.1 GCA_003491845.1 Porticoccaceae bacterium
ATTAAGGCCACGGAGCACCTGCAGCTTCAGCCAGGGACCAACGTGGCTGTGGTTAATGCACTGGCGCATGTTATCGCTACAGAGGGCTGGATTGACGAGGCTTTTGTTCAGGAACGCTGCGATGTGGCATCGTTCAACGCCTGGCGCCGGTTTATTACTCTCGCTGAAAACAGCCCGGAGAATTTGGCCGAGATCAGCGGTGTACCCGCAGAAATGATCCGGTCGGCTGCGGCCACCTATGCTAAAGCTGGCAATGGAGCGTACCGGCCATGGCGCCGCTCTTGGTTTTGAGATTACCAAAGTTGAGAAAGGCGAGGTCGAATTACTTTTCCCCTACCAAGTTGAGGTGGTTGGTAACCCTTTGACTGGTGTTATTCACGGCGGTGTTATTGTCAGCTTACTAGACACCTGCTGTGGATCTGCCGCCATTACGATTCTTGACAGTAGGGTTGTGACGCCTACTATGGATTTACGGCTTGATTATATGCATCCAGCGGAGCCGTTTCAGCCAGTTTATGTGTCAGCCAAGGTATATAAACATACAGCCAATGTTATATTTTGTCGGGGGTCAGCGTGGCAGGGTGATAGAGATAATCCCATTGCCCATTGTGTTGCAACCTTTATGAAGGTTGAAACCTCTAGTATTTCTCTTAGCAGTGTTATGACTCGGCAAATTAAACGTCTCTTTCGCAGCAAATCTGCGCACTTAGTTAAGGAAGATGAATGATTGAGTCATCCGCATCTCTGCAGGCTAAACTCGCTAATGCTAGAGCTTTGAAAGACCCTCAGCAGTTACTCGATTTTATTCCTTATGCTGCCTTTATTGGTGCAAAAGCTAAGGTCAAAGATAATAGTGTCATTTATTGTTTAGATAAACGCCCGTCTAACATTGGCAATCCGTCGTTACCGGCAGTCCATGGTGGCGTTATTGGTGGTTTTTTGGAGTTGTCTGCCTCTATTGAAATTCTCTATACAGCCAAGGTTCAGGCCATTCCTAGAGTGGTAGATTTTTCTATTGATTATCTTCGTCCCGGACGCTATCGAACAATTTATGCAAGCTGTGAGGTTCTGCGGCAAGGTAGAAAATTAATTAACGTGTCGGTCTTGGCGTGGCAAGATAATCAATCGATGCCTATAGCAACGGCCCGCTGTCATTTTTTAATTAGTTGAGCTTTAGTTAGCCTTGATTTTTGCGTGGTAGTCCCCATCTTGTTACCTTAGAGGCGATTCTTATCCCACCAACACTACAGATATAATTTATCAGGAGAAAAATAACTAATGACCGCTAAATCTAAATCAGGTGCAGAAACTCTAGGCTTTCAAACTGAAGCAAAGCAACTCCTTCACTTAATGATTCATTCCCTTTATTCTAATAAAGAAATCTTTCTTCGAGAGCTTATATCTAACTCATCAGATGCAACTGACAAGCTGCGTTTTGAGGCTCTTGAAAATGCTTCTCTCTATGAGAATGATGGTGATTTATACATTAGAATTGGTGTGGATGAAGAGAAAAAAACCATTACTATTAGTGATAATGGTATTGGAATGTCCAGAGATGAAGTTATTACCAATTTAGGTACTATCGCTCGCTCCGGAACTGCTGATTTTTTGAAAAATTTAACTGGTGATCAGCAACAAGATTCTCAGCTGATCGGTCAATTTGGTGTCGGTTTTTACTCATCATTCATTGTCGCAGAAAAAGTGGTTGTTGAAACTCGTCGTGCAGGGGCAAAATCCTCAGAGGCGGTGCGCTGGAGTTGTGATGGTGAAGCTGATTATCAGATAGAAACGATAACCAGAGAAGGCCGTGGTACTACTATCACTATGCATTTAAAGGCTGATGAGAGTGAATTTGCCAATGATTGGCGTTTACGTAGTATTGTTAAAAAGTATTCCGATCACATCGCTATTCCAGTACAAATGCTCAAGCAAGAAACTCCGCCGATGCCCTCGGACGATCAGACAGTGGAGCCTGATGAAACTGTAGTTGACGTACCTGAATGGCAAGCGGTAAATGATGCTCAGGCGCTTTGGACTAAATCGCGAAGTGAAGTATCTGATGAAGAGTACCAAGAGTTTTATCGACATGTGTCAAGTGACTTTGCAGAGCCATTAACATGGAGTCACAACCGCGTAGAGGGTAAACAAGAATATACCAGTTTACTCTACATTCCCGGTATGGCACCAATGGACCTATACCAGCGTGAAGCAGTAAGAGGGATCAAGCTGTATATCAAACGCACCTTTATTATGGACGATGCTGAACAATTTATGCCTATGTATCTGCGCTTTGTTAAAGGTGTTTTAGACAGCGCAGATTTGCCCCTAAATGTATCTAGAGAAATTCTGCAAAAAACACCTATGGTCGATAGTATTAGAGCGGCACTGACCAAGCGTACACTGGATATGCTGGGTAAATTGGCTACTAATGAGCCAGAAAAGTATGCCACATTTTGGTCTCAGTTTGGCGCTGTCTTAAAAGAAGGGCCGAGTGAAGATCACAGTAATCGAGAAAAGATCGCCAAGCTATTTCGATTTACAAGTTCCTCCGTTGATGGTGATCAACCAACTGTTAGTCTGGCAGATTACCTAGGGCGAATGAAAGACGGTCAGGACAAAATTTACTATGTGACAGGGGATAGCTATTCGGTCATCAATAACAGCCCTTATCTAGAAGTATTTCGCAAGCATGGTATTGAGGTGCTATTAATGTCTGATCGCATCGATGAATGGATGATGGGTTATTTGACTGAATTTGACGGTAAATCCTTCCAAGATGCGGCCCGAGGAGAGCTTGATTTAAGCCAGATTATCGGTGAGAGTGATAAGTCTGAGGTGGATGCTGGCGCAGCCGAAAACACTCAGCATGGTGATAAAATTACTCGAATTAAAACATTGTTGGGTGATCAGGTGCAGGATGTTAGATCCACGTCACGGTTAACCGATTCTCCAGCGTGTTTGGTGGTTGGTGATAATGACATGGGTGAGCAAATGCGTAAAATAATGGAGGCTGCTGGACAAGCAGTACCTGAGTCTAAGCCGATATTAGAGGTCAATATGGCACATCCTCTGGTTACTAAGTTAGGCGATGAATCTGAGGATGCTGCGGCCACTGTGTTAGCAAAAATTCTATTTGATCAAGCCGCTCTTTCAGCCGGTAGACCGTTGGAGAATCCAGCGGAGTTTGTGCAGCAACTCAACCGACTTATGTTTAATTGAGACACGACATTTTGTTCTGCAGGCTTCAAGGCTTTTATTTGTCCGCTGGGAGTGAGAGGATGGTGCGATCAGCTTATCCATCCTTTTATTATTAGAGGTTATTGTGAAAAAGAATGTTCATCAGGTTACGGTGCTAGGGGGAGGTAGCTTTGGTACCGTTATCGCTAATATGATAGCTGCTAATGGTTATTGCGTTAAATTGTGGTTGCGCGATCAATCTGTCGCGGTAAATATCGCCAATTGTGGTGAAAATACTACTTATTTGCCTGGTCATAAATTACATAAAAATGTAGTTGTAACCACTGACCTTAAAGCTGCGGTAGAGGGCTGTAAAAGTCTATTTTTTGCTGTTCCAAGTAGCGTTTTCCGCGAACTTGCTAAAAATTTGTATCAATGGTTAGACGCTGATGTCCAAATTATTAGTACAGCGAAAGGTATAGAGGTAGGTACGTTCCTTTTACCGACACAGATACTGCGTCAAGAGCTACCCAATACTGCGGTAGGTCTTATAAGTGGGCCTAATTTGGCGCGTGAAATAGCTGAAAGACAGATTACTGCAACCGTTGTTGCTCATTCCGATGATGCTTTTTGTAAGCATGTTCAAAAGTTGTTAGTGTCACCATATTTTAGAGTCTACACTAACCATGATCAATTTGGAGTCGAGCTTGCTGGTGCGTTAAAAAATATTTATGCCATTATCTCAGGGATCACTCATGCTATGGGAGTAGGGCAGAATACCAAGAGTGTTGTATTAACAAGAAGTTTAGCGGAAATGAGTCGACTTGCGGTTGAGTTAGGGGCTAATCCATTGACTTTTCTTGGTCTTAGCGGCATCGGTGATCTCTACGTTACCTGTAACTCTCCATTAAGCCGAAATTTTAGAGTTGGGGTTGCTTTGGGTCAAGGTAAGACACTTTCTCAAGCCATTGAGGAGATTGGGCAGGTCGCAGAAGGTGTCAATACCACAAGGCTAGTGAAGCAAAAGGCCGATGAGCTAGATGTTTACATGCCGCTGGTGTCTGGATTATATGCTACATTATTTGAGCAAAATTCAATTCAAGATTCTCTCAACACTATGATGTTATCTGAACAAAATATGGACGTAGACTTTAAGGTGGGAAAATGACAAGCAAAGAGACACATATCAAAAACACTAATACATGGGCTCGGTTTGCCTACATGCTTCTATTCGTTTTTTTTCTAGGTGCTGGCCGGTTAGTACTGACCTTTGTTATTCTTGGTCAGTCTCTGGTAGTACTGGTTACTGGTCAGGACAATGACCATTTGCGCAATCTCGGCCAGGGGTTGGCTCGTTGGATTTATCAATGTGTTATTTTCTTGTCTTTTGGAACTGAGGACAAACCTTTTCCCTTTGACGATTGGCCTGAAATTGTGCCGTCTGAGAGATATGGTGCTAATAAATCTGTCGAAGAAGCGTTTGAAGATGAGATTGTTAACGAACCGGATGACAGTTCTATCCCATCATTTGTAGCTGATGACGTAAATGATCCATCGGTAGAGGGCGCCGACAATAAAAAATAGTTGATGCTGCGTTTAGCTCGGTTAGATATTTGCTATCTTGCCTTTAAAGGCTCTTGAAGCGTGACATGAATCTTATTAAACGGTTTTGAGCGCTGTTAATTGGTCTGTTCTTAACGCTGGGGCAATGGGTATTCATATCATGGGCCCTTACACAACTTGACAAAAAACCACTTAGGTAGTCCTTGGTTGTGCCAATTGATGTCTCTCAGGGGCAGGTTTAGGGTAATTTG
>DNBN01000203.1 GCA_003491845.1 Porticoccaceae bacterium
TCGTGATTGATAAACGCTCAAAAGGGGCTAAATTTTCTTGGCAGCTAATTGCACCCAAGCACTGGTTATTATGGTTTGGTTTGCTAGTGTGGTGGCTAGTTATCAGACTTCCATTTCCAGTGCTGCTTTTTCTTGGTAAAGGTCTTGGGCTGCTTTTCCATTGTTTTGGTAGTCGAAGAAAATCTATTACCAAAAAAAATATTGAAGTGTGCTTTCCAGAGATGACTGAGACTCAAAGAGCCTCCTTAGTTAGAGATAATTTCATAAACATGGGAATCGCGGTCATGGAAGTCGGTATGGCGTGGTGGTGGCCTAAAAAGCGATTGGCAAAACTATTGCACATAGAAGGCCTGGAAAATCTTAGTTCCGTACCTTCCGATCGCGGTGTCATGTTATTAGGTATTCACTATACAACGCTAGAAATTGGTGGCGCAGGTGTATCAATGAACACTCAGATGGATGGTATGTACAGGGCGCACGGCAATCCAGTTTTTGATTACATCCAAGCACGAGGCAGAATTTCTAAGGGCAGTGGAGACAGTGTTGTTTTTGAGCGTAGCGATGTCAGAGGAACAATGAAGGCGCTAAAATCTGGCCGAACTCTTTGGTATGGACCAGATCAAGATTACGGATTAAAGCAGGGTCTGTTTGCACCCTTTTTTGGTCTTCAGGCCGCAACGGTTTACGCTACCGCTAGATTTGCAGAGAAAACCGGTGCTGCTGTGGTTCCATTTAATCATGTTCGTCTACCGGGAAGTCAAGGCTATAAACTTTCTTTTTTAGCTCCGCTAGAAGGATTTCCCTGTGGCAATGATCTTGCGGATGCCACAAGAATTAATAAATTAGTTGAAGATTTTATCCTACTACAGCCTGATCAGTACCTTTGGGCTCATCGACGATTTAAAAATAGGCCTGCGGGTGAGGCGGATTTATATCAACTTTAACCTGGTTAGATTATGATTTTATGGACGGAATTAAGTGATGTTTACTTATGTAGATGCAGGCTGCTGCACACTATTTGCCGATTAACCCTGATGCTGAGGACAATATAATGATTAAAGGAAGCATCGTTGCTTTAGTGACGCCCATGCATGGGGCAAACCTTGAGGTTGACTGGGCGTCATTAGAAGCATTGCTTGAATGGCATGTTGATCAGGGGTCAGATGCTATCGTTGCGGTTGGTACCACCGGTGAGTCCGCAACGCTCAGTGTCTCAGAACACGCTGCAGTGATTGAGTTTGTTGTGAACAAGATTAACGGTCGTATTCCTGTAATTGCTGGTACAGGTGCAAACTCGACCTCTGAGGCGATCCATCTTACTGAGACCGCTAAAAATCTTGGTGTGGATGCTTGTTTACTGGTAACTCCCTACTACAATAAACCAACTCAACAGGGTTTGATTGAGCACTATAAGGCAATTGCTAGTGCAGTTAGTATTGATCAAATTCTTTATAATGTTCCGGGTAGAACGTCTTGCGACATGCTTCCAGAAACTGTTTTGTCGCTCAGTGAGATTCCAAATGTGGTCGGTATAAAGGAAGCTACTGGCGATTTGGATCGTGCAAAATATCTATTGAAAAATAGTGCAGATGATTTTGCAGTGTATTCTGGAGATGATGCTACGGCATGTAAAATGATGCTTATGGGAGGGCATGGTGATATTTCAGTTACAGCGAACGTTGCACCAAAACTGATGTCAGATATGTGTAGAATGGCGATCGGTGGTGATGCAGTATCGGCAGCTACTTTGGATGCCAGATTAGAGCAACTGCACAGCTCTTTATTCATAGAGGCCAATCCTATACCGGTAAAATGGGCAGTGAGTCAGTTAGGCATGATTGATAATGCCCTGAGGTTACCAATGACTGCATTAAGCCAACAATATTTTAATACTATAACCGCAGCGATGCGCGTTGCTGGTACTATCTAATTAACGATTTATTTAAGGGTTCTTTTCAAGCATGAAAATACTGTCATACGTTATCCTTACCACTATTTTTATCAATTTAACAGGTTGTGGATGGTTGGGCCTTAGAGATCGCACTCAAGACTATTTGTTAGCCGAGGCAACGGAGCCTACAGTAGTGCCTATTGAGCTTGAAAGTAGCCAATTAGGTCAGCTTTATCCATTACCCTCAGTTGAAAACTCGACTGAGCAACTTAGTTCTTTTGAAGTGCCAAGACCCCAGCCGGCATCTGTGAACACCTTCGAAAAGTTAGTTAAAATACAAAGTTTTGATGAGCGGCGTTGGATACTTATTAACATGTCTCCTAGTGAGCTTTGGCCGCGACTACGAAATGTACTCAACCGCAACGGTATACCCTCAGCACGGGCAGAGGGATCTACAGGGTTAATAGAGACCGTCTGGGTTACCTTTTCTTCTGATGAAGACAATGCCCATCGGTTTTTATTTAAAATTGCTCCGGGGGTACAGTTTGATAGTACTGAGATTACGGTGATTCATAATGAGACACCCAAAGGGCAGCAAGATGGGGCTCTTTGGGGCGAAATTTCAGATAATGATCAACGGGAATTAGATATGCTCACCCTCGTTGCCAATGACCTTGCAGGTGCTGAAAACTTTGCTAGTGTATCACTGCTTGCTCAGGATATTGGTGGTGCATCAAAAGTTGATATAGTTTCTTCTGGGGTGACTGATCCCTATATTGATATCAAATTAAGCTTTGATCGCACGTGGGCTTCTGTTCTCTATGCTGCTGAGCGCGGAGGTTTTTCGACCATTGATAAAGATCGTAGCAAAGGCATTCTATTTGTAAAATTTAGCGAATCTACTAGTGAAAGTGACGGATTTTTTAGTAAATTATTTAGTAGGGGCGGTGACGATGAAGTTGTTGTTGCCAATTACCGAATATTAGTCAGTACCAAAGACGGATCTGTTGAAGTAAGTGTAGTGGATGTTAATGATAATAGTATTTCGCGTCCTGAAGCTTTGAGGTTATTAACAATCTTGCGCAGTAATCTATCCTAAAGTAGATGGTGATGCGTTTCGCCTCTTTGGGTAGTGGAAGTAAAGGTAATTGCTCGATCGTTGAGTTTGATGGTACAACCATTTTGATTGATTGTGGCTTCGGTGCTCGCGCTGCCTGTGATCGGCTTGAATTGCTTGGTAAGAGCCCTAGTGAGATATCTGCGATCCTAGTGACCCATGAGCATAGTGACCATTGGAAAGGGGTAGAAGCGCTTTCAAGTAAGTACAACATTCCGGTATATCTTTCTGCAGGTACCTTTCGGGCTCGGAATATGAGTGCCGTGTCTGATAGCTATATTATTATTGATAGTCACAACGATTTCACCGTTGGTAGCCTCTCCATAACACCAGTTCCGGTACCTCATGACGCCTTCGAACCATTACAATTCGTTGTCTTTTCAAGACATCATCGACTCGGCTTTCTCACCGACTTAGGGCATTATACATCACACGTTGTGTCCCTCTACAACGGCTGTGACGCGTTATTGCTGGAGACCAACTATGATGATGATATGCTTGCTTGTGGGCCATATCCTCAGTTTCTAAAAGAACGAGTAAGTGGCCCCTTTGGTCATTTGAGTAACCACCAGGCCAGTGATCTACTACGCAAACTCGACCTATCTAGAATGCAATTTCTGTTAGCAGGCCATGTAAGTGGTAAAAACAATCATACAGAAAGAGTACTGGAGGCATTATCAGCGGATGTTATTGGCTCAATACCTTTGTGTATTGTCGGTCAAGCTGGCGTTACTCCTTGGTTTGAATTAGTCTAGGTCTCAGTTGGCCTTAATACTTTTTATTACGGAATGCAAGAGACTTGATATCTTTTTAGCATAACTGAGGTCCAGTTTTTCCACAGATACACTGTTATCTTAAAAGTGTCTCTTAGGTTAGCTCCGTAAGTTATTGATTATTTGCTTTTATATTTTTAAGTCATTGATTTTATTGGCTATTATTAAATGGTTAAAAAATAACCAATCTGTCTAACTACCCTGTTTTTAATGCATCTATAGAAAAAAGGCACCGTTAATCCACAAAGTTATCCACAGAAATTGTGAGTAACTATTTGTTATTTTTGAGAACTTAATCAACTATTTACTCTAACTCTGGACCCCATTAAAGCTCCTCTAAAGCTCCTCT
>DNBN01000014.1:0-2398 GCA_003491845.1 Porticoccaceae bacterium
TTTTTACCGCGGTAACTACAAAAAACTGTAAATCGTGCAATCAGTTTAGTATCTAGCACTAAAATATCAGCTTCTATTAAAGCAAACTACTTTTGACTGGGTCATTTCTTGCATTGCATATCGCACGCCTTCACGCCCTAAACTGCCACGCTTGTACCCACCAAAAGGCATGGCATCAAAACGAAAGTCGGAGGAATCATTAATCATCACGCCACTTGCTTCTAAGCTATCTGCTGCTTCTAAGGCGACTTCTAAGTCAGCAGTAAAAATACCCGCATGCAGACTGTAATCTGCACAATTGGCCCAAGCGATCACCTCATCAAAACTATCAAAGGGTTCCAAAATCACAACCGGTGCGAAGACTTCCTGCATGTATAATGCAGTCGTAGTGGGTACCTTAGTCAGTACTGTTGGAGTATATATATTATCATGACGTTGATGTCCGGTTAATAAAATAGCACCTTGGTTAATTGCATCTGCCACCCAAGATTGGATTCGTGCAGACTGCTCTGGCGTTATCATCGGTCCTATATCTGTGGCTTCATTTAGCGGGTCACCTACAGTAAGTAATTGTGTTTGAGTAACAAACTCCGCCGAAAATTGATCGAATACGCTGCGTTCAACAAAAATACGTTGTGTCCCAATACAGTTTTGTCCCGATGCCCAAAAAGCACCGGATACCGTTGCCGCTACTGCTTTATCCAGGTCGCTGTCAGCCATCACAATGACTGGCGCATTACCACCTAAATCCATAGTCATTTTTTTCAAACCAGCAATGCACGTAATCGCCTTGCCTGTTTCCATCCCACCTGTAAAAGACACCATACGAATATCATCAGCACAGACTAATGTGCTACCTATATTTGCATCACCAACCACCACAGAGATAATCTGCTGATCTAATCCCGCGCGCACAAATGCATCAACCAATTTAATAGCCGACAATGGTGCAAGCTCTGATGGTTTTAGAATAACCGAATTGCCCGTTGCAACAGCAGGCCCTAACTTGTGCGCAACTAAATTAAGAGGGTCGTTAAACGGGGTGATCGCCAACACAATACCAAGAGGGTCAAGGTGTGTGTAGCCTTGCCTCCCCATAGCGCCCTCGAAAGAATCAAAGGGAATCACCTCACCGCTTAATCGTTTTGCTTCTTCCGCAGACAACTCTAGCGTATTAATACAACGTGACACTTCTTTCCGCGCCTGGACAATTGTTTTTCCAGCCTCACTCACAATCAAGAGCGCAAAGGCTTCTAGCTCCTGGCGGACAATCACTGCGGTTGCCACTAAAATATTAGCGCGTTGATAACGCGCTAACTTACGAGAGATTTCAAAGCCATGTTTAGCGCTAATTAATGCGGCTTCAACATCCGTCAAAGTTGCTGTAGGAATAGAACTAACAATGCCCTGTGTAAAAGGATTGATGACATCAATCCTTTGTTGATGCTGTTCAGTTTGCTTGGGTGATATAGCGGCAAAGGACTCCATACTAACTCCCCTTCCGCTGATGAATCGCGATAATGTCTGACAGGATAGCGTATGCCGTTTCAATGCGTCCTGCACCAGGGCCGGAAACTGTCACATCACCTAACATATCTGAAGTAAAAGTAATCGCATTAACAGCACCATTGATACCTGCTAGGGGATGTACTATCGATAACTTCTCTGGTGACACACTAGCAACAATAGAACCATCCTCTTGCTTACTCGCCTTGCCTAACAACTTCCAATGACAGCCTTCTGTCGCGGCTTGTTTTACCATAGTTTTAGTCAGACCAGTAATTCCCTGACACTGAACATTTTCTTGAGTCAAATTCGCATCCCAGAGTCGATTCGCCAACACAATGACCTTGAGCATCACGTCTTTACCCTCAATGTCAGCACTAGGATCCGCCTCTGCATACCCTTGTTGCTGTGCAGAGGTAATAGCATCTGCAAACGTGTAGCCTTGCTCGACTAAACCTAAAACATAATTTGCCGTACCATTAACGATACCAGCGAATTTATTGATCCCACTGCCTTTCAATAGTTTATCTGCGAAACGAAGCACTGGCGTGCCACTCATGACGACACCTTCGCATTCAAAACCGACATTATTTTTAAGGGCTAATGTCATTAGTTCCTTCTCGGCAAAAGCAAGAGGGCCTTTATTTGTTGTAGACACATGTTTTCCAGCAGACAATGCCCAACGGCAGTGAGATATTGCAGGCTGACCGGTCATGGAATCAGTTATGGTGGCCTCGACAACAATGTCTGCATTAGTATTTTTAATAATATCTTCATTGTCAGAGGTCGCTTTACCATTGGGTAATTTAGCGCAAGCGCCATGAGCTGACGGCAATGTGGTTAGCAAATCTACGTCGATACCCTCTGGCGAATAAACTGACCCCAAAAATAT
>DNBN01000014.1:2651-11940 GCA_003491845.1 Porticoccaceae bacterium
TAAACTGACCCCAAAAATATATCTGAAACAGCAACAATGCGTAAATTAAAACCCATCTCACAATAAAATTTCTCTGGGTTTGTCGCAATAATGTCAGCCAGAGCTCTGTTTACGCCGCCAAAACCAATAAGTGCAATGTTGTAATGCATAGTGTCATCCTAGGTAAATTATTTTCGGCATTACTATGACAAATTAAAATATTAGATAACATGCTCGAAATAACCAAAACAATGGTCAAAATGACGATACTGATGGTTAATATATATCTATAAAATCAGCAATGAAGAGATGAGTTAACTATTTGAAAAACGAATCGTAAAAATGCCAGTAATGAAAAACATATGAGTGAAAAACTAGAAAAACACGAGAAATAAATAAAACGCCGAAATCGTTGTTACATTTTTACCGTAGATAACGCAAAAGTCGTATGCGTATCATCAACACTTTTTAAGCTGCTAACAGACTTCCATATTTCGTGAACACGATCATGGGAGCGCGCTTGAACATTAAGTATCACATCATAATCCCCGCTCATAATGTAACAAGACACTATTTCGGGTACCTTAGCTGCATACTTAATGACCTCGGTATCTCGCATACGGTCTTTGCGATAGACCATCATAATGGCAACCACTATTTCATTAACAGGCAAGCCATCGCCTAAGATCACTTTATAGCCTTTAATGACGCCAGATTTTTCTAACTTGTTCATGCGGTGCGTCACTGCATTACGAGATAAATTCACATAACGAGATAAATCGCTCACCGATAGTCGTGCATTGCTTGTTAATGCCTGAATAATCTTATTATCAAAATCATCTAATTCTAGTCGCACAACGATAAACCACCTAAAAAACGAATACCCTTCATGAGTATCAAGCAATATATGGGTAAGTACAATAGCCTGTCATTAGGTTAAAATATCAAAAAAATAGTGCCATTGCGCACATTTAATGGAACGATGACACACTCCGATATTTTTAACAGCCCCAAATACACTAGCGACTCAAAAAAACCTAACGTTGACGTTAACGTAATATAGACCTAAACTATGCGTAAGTCCTTAACCCAGCGGATAACACCTATGACAAATATTGTCACCCACTCTACTGAATACAGCATTTCTGATCTGTGTAAAGAATTTGAGGTTACTCCTCGTACCGCTCGCTATTACGAAGATATTGGTCTGCTCAGCCCATCTAGACGTGGCCAAACGCGAGTCTACAGTGCCGCAGATCGTACTAGACTTCGACTGATACTGAGAGGCAAGCGACTAGGACTATCTCTCGAAGATTCTCGACAAATCATTGATATGTATGAGCCTGGCAAAAGTAATACAGAACAACTTAACAGTCTAATCGAGGCTATTAACCAACAGCGCGAAAAACTCCATCAGAAATTAGATGATATTAAGAATCTTCTTGAAGATCTAAAAAAAGCTGAAACTGATTGTTTTCAGTCACTTACTAACATATCCAGGAATATCTCATGAATACCAGCTATCCCACATTAAATTTTAATCTTGGTGAAGATATCGATATGCTCCGTGATAGTGTCTTCCAGTTCTGCAGTAGGGAAATTGCGCCCCGCGCTGCCGACATAGACAGCAGCAACGAATTTCCTATGGATTTATGGCGCAAGCTAGGGGATATGGGGCTCTTAGGCATAACAGTTGAAGAACAATACGGTGGCACAGGTATGGGTTATTTAGCCCACTGTATTGCCATGGAGGAAGTCTCCAGAGCATCCGCTTCAGTTGGTCTATCCTATGGCGCTCACTCAAACCTGTGTGTAAATCAGCTTCACAAAAACGGTACCGAAGAGCAAAAGCACAAATATCTACCTAAGCTCTGTTCGGGTGAGCATATTGGCGCACTAGCCATGAGTGAACCCAATGCTGGCTCAGATGTAGTAAGCATGAAACTCAAAGCTGAAAAGGATGGCGATCACTACGTACTAAATGGGAGCAAAATGTGGATCACCAATGGACCAGACGCAGACACCTACATCATTTACGCAAAAACCGACACTACCTCGGGCTCTAAAGGTATTACCGCTTTTATTGTAGAGCGCAACTACCCTGGTTTCTCTCGCCAACAAAAACTCGACAAATTGGGCATGCGGGGGTCAAATACCTGCGAGCTTGTGTTTGAAAACTGTCAGGTTCCTGCTGAAAATATTCTTGGCGGTGAAGGTCGTGGCGTGGCAGTACTCATGTCAGGTCTTGATTACGAGCGCACCGTCCTATCTGGCGGGCCAGTAGGCATAATGCAGGCCTGTCTAGACGTCGCAATGCCCTACATTCATGAGCGCAAGCAATTCGGCCAGCCGATTGGCGAATTTCAGCTGATGCAGGGCAAAATTGCCGATATGTACGCAGATTTAAATGCCTCGCGCGCTTATCTGTATGCGGTTGCCAGAGCTTGTGATCTCGGCCAAGACTCACGTAAAGATGCCGCCGCAGTCATCTTATTTACCGCAGAAAAAGCTACACAGATGGCCCTACAGGCCATTCAGGCACTTGGCGGTAATGGCTATACCAATGACTATCCGGCAGCGCGGTTATTGCGTGATGCTAAACTCTATGAAATTGGCGCCGGCACCTCTGAAGTACGACGCATGCTGATTGGCCGCGAACTTTTTGCTGAAACCGTTTAAGGAGTTTTTATGTCGGTAATCAACAGTAAAATCAACACGAACAGCGCAGAATTTGTAACTAATATGGAGGCCATGCACGTCAAGGTCGACGATCTAAAAACTCTACTAGCACATATTTATAAGGGGGGTGGCATCAAATCCTGTGAACGCCATGTTAGCCGCGGTAAATTACTACCTCGAGAGCGCGTTGAGGGGTTGTTGGATGCCGGATCACCCTTTCTGGAATTGTCAGCATTAGCAGCATATGACGTTTATGCTGAAGACGTACCTGCCGCTGGCATCATTACCGGCATTGGTCGTGTCAGTGGTCAAGAATGCGTCATTGTTGCTAACGATGCTACCGTAAAAGGCGGAAGCTACTATCCCCTTACTGTAAAAAAACACCTGCGCGCCCAAGCTATTGCCGCAGAAAACAACTTACCTTGCATTTACTTGGTCGACTCTGGTGGTGCTAATCTACCTAGGCAAGACGACGTATTCCCCGACCGAGAGCATTTTGGGCGCATCTTTTTTAATCAGGCTAACATGTCGGCGCAAAATATTCCGCAAATTGCCGCGGTCATGGGCTCCTGTACTGCCGGTGGCGCCTATGTACCGGCTATGGCTGATGAGTCCATTATTGTTAAAGAACAGGGTACTATTTTTCTGGCTGGACCCCCTTTAGTCAAAGCGGCCACGGGTGAAGTGGTCACTGCTGAAGACCTTGGTGGTGGCGATGTGCATGCACGTATTTCTGGGGTTGCCGACCATTTGGCTAACAATGATCATCATGCGCTAGATCTGGCACGTAAAGCGATATCAAGACTTAATCGAGTCAAACCCATCAATGGTGATCTAAAAGACGCTATTGACCCAGTCTATGCTTCCCAGGAAATCTACGGCATTGTGCCTGCAGATTCACGTAAATCTT
Organism: Porticoccaceae bacterium; assembly: GCA_003491845.1. Classification (GTDB taxonomy): domain Bacteria; phylum Pseudomonadota; class Gammaproteobacteria; order Pseudomonadales; family Porticoccaceae; genus HTCC2207. The sequence continues at coordinate 6,220 of DNBN01000014.1, forward strand.
ACGATGTCCGCGAAATCATCGCACGGACCATCGACGGCTCCGATTTCGATGAGTTTAAGGCGCTGTACGGAACCACACTGGTGTGTGGATTTGCACATATCTTTGGTTATCCGGTGGGAATTGTTGCCAACAACGGGATTCTCTTTGGCGAATCTGCCCAAAAAGGCGCGCACTTTATTGAGTTGTGTGCTCAGCGCAAAATTCCATTGGTGTTTTTACAAAATATCACCGGATTTATGGTTGGTAAGCAATCTGAAAACGATGGTATCGCCAAGCATGGCGCCAAAATGGTAACCGCCGTTGCCACCGCCAATGTGCCTAAATTTACGGTACTGATTGGCGGCTCTTTTGGCGCTGGCAATTATGGCATGTGCGGTCGCGCCTATGATCCACGGTTTATGTTTATGTGGCCCAATGCGCGTATTTCTGTCATGGGTGGCGAGCAGGCAGCCGGCGTGCTGGCGCAGGTCACCAGAGACAAATATGAACGTGATGGCACCGATTGGAGTACTGAGGATGAAGCTAGCTTCAAACAGCCGATTATTGATAATTACGAGCACCAAGGGCACCCCTACTACGCCTCTGCGCGGCTTTGGGATGACGGTGTGATCGACCCTGCAGATACTCGCATGGTGTTAGGCCTGTCAATTTCTGCCAGTCATAACCGAGTCATTGAGGATACCAAATTTGGTATCTTTAGGATGTAAGTGCAACCAATACTGAGATTGAAAAATAGTCATGAATAAAGTCATCACTCAAATTGATAGCCGCGGTGTTGCTCAGGTGACCCTGAACAATCCTGACAAGCACAATGCTTTTGATGATCAGATGATCATTGAACTGACCAATGCATTTAATGCCCTCGCAGTCAATGCGAACGTGCGCATCATGCTGCTAAAATCAGAGGGCAAAAGCTTCTCGGCGGGCGCCGATCTTAATTGGATGAAGCGCATGGCGAGTTATTCATATCAACAAAATCTAAACGATGCATATGCATTAGCTGCAATGCTTAAAGCCCTTCATCAAATGCCTATGCCCACCATTGCTAAAGTGCAGGGAGCGGCCTTTGGCGGTGCCGTTGGGCTTATCAGCTGTTGCGATATAGCCGTATCGTCATTCAATGCTAGCTTTGCTCTCAGTGAAGTTAAAATTGGTTTAGTGCCCTCAACTATTAGTCCCTACGTGATTGCCGCCATCGGAGAGCGCCATGCAAAGCGGTACTTTATGACGGCAGAACGCTTTGATGCCAATACTGCAGTGCAAATAGATCTGGTTCACGAAGCAGTCGATGAACAGCTCCTGGATGAAAAAGTAGAACAACTGATCACGGCGATACTCTGCAATGGCCCTGAAGCTGTTGCCTCTGCTAAACAGCTAGTCTTTGCTGTGCGTGGTAAATCCATTGACTCAACCTTGATTGAACATACCTGCAAGGCAATTGCCGACATTCGGGTAAGCGCACAGGGACAGGAAGGTTTAAGCGCCTTTTTAGACAAACGAAAGCCCAACTGGTTAAAGGACTAACGCCCACCATGTTTACTAAAATACTGATTGCCAACCGGGGCGAAATTGCCTGTCGAATTATTAAAACAGTCCGTCAAATGGGTATTACAACCGTCGCCGTCTACAGCGATGCAGATCGCAGTGCTCTTCATGTCAAAATGGCTGATGAAGCCGTTTACATTGGAGCCGCGCCCTCTAATGAATCCTATTTAGTGGTTAATAGAATTATACAAGCCGCTACAGAAACAGGTGCTCAAGCAGTGCATCCAGGGTATGGATTTCTCTCTGAGAATGCTGATTTTTGTCGTCAGTGCGCCATGCATAACATCACATTCATTGGCCCGCCGGTTGATGCTATTTTGGCCATGGGCTCTAAGTCTGCAGCTAAAACTATTATGGCTAATGCCGATGTCCCCTTGGTCCCTGGCTATCATGGTGATGATCAAAGCTCTGCTTTTCTGAAAAGCGAAGCTGAAAAAATAGGCTATCCGGTGCTACTCAAAGCGGCAGCGGGTGGTGGTGGCAAAGGAATGCGAGCAGTGCATTGCGCAGAAGAGTTCGAACAGGCATTAATTGCGGCCAAGCGAGAGGCATTAAGCAGCTTCAATGATGACTTAATGTTGGTCGAAAAGTATCTTCTCAAGCCACGCCATGTGGAAATTCAAGTCTTTTGTGATAGCCATCAAAATGCAGTTTATCTATTTGAGCGTGACTGCTCGGTACAGCGTCGACATCAAAAGGTGATCGAAGAAGCGCCCGCACCCGGTATGACCCTTGAATTACGTCAAAAAATGGGTGCCGCAGCGATAAAAGCAGCCCGTGCAATCAATTATGAGGGCGCAGGAACGGTCGAGTTCCTCTTAGACAGCCGTGGTGATTTCTTTTTTATGGAAATGAACACTCGACTTCAGGTTGAACATCCTGTCACTGAGATGATCAGTGGGCAAGACCTAGTTACTTGGCAACTTATTGTGGCAGCTGGCCAGTCTCTGCCCTGCTCACAGGAGCAGTTAAAGATCAATGGCCACGCTTTTGAAGCGCGCATTTATGCGGAAGATCCCGACAATGATTTCTTACCAGCGACCGGACGGCTAAGTCTATTACAGCCGCCCCCAGAAGATAGCTATATTCGAGTCGATACAGGTGTTGTGCAGGGTGATGAGGTTAGCATCTATTATGACCCCATGATTGCCAAACTCATTGTCTGGGGCACCACTCGAGCAAAAGCGCTTACTCGCCTAACCGAAGCTCTGAGTAAATACCGCATTGCAGGTGTAACAACCAATATTGGGTTTCTTTACAATCTAGCTACCAGTCAAGCCTTTCGAGATGGCGATGTAGATACTGGATTTATACAACATCATCACGATGAAATATTCCGTCAACGTCAACAAGACCTTAACTACGCTGCACCGCTAGCGGCATCTGCTTTTTTAAATCTTCGCCAAGACAACGCGGCTAAAATTGCCCAACAATCCAATGAGCCTAACTCACCGTGGCATTTAAATAACAACTGGGGGCGCCCAATGTCTGTGATTAGAATGGAAATACAGCAGAACGAATGTGTTTTATCAGCGGAGAGTCATGCTGACCTGAGCAATTCAACCATTGTGTCTAAAAACAATGGCTTTGATTTATTCACCCCTGAGGGTTTCTTTCACTGCCGTCAACTATACCCAGACTTGGGAGTGAATAACGACGATGTTGATCGCGACAACCTCAAGGCACCTATGCATGGAACTTTGATTGCGCTGATGGTTGCTACCGGCGCTACCGTGAAAAAAGGTGACACCCTGGTGATCATGGAAGCCATGAAAATGGAGCATACTGTCGTAGCACCCAGCGATGGTGTAGTGACTGAATTTTACTTTCAAACAGGCTCTCTGGTTGAAGCTGACGCCGAGTTATTATCATTTGAGGCGTTGGACCTATGACCATTCCAAAGCGTGTGCGTATCGTTGAAGTTGGCCCTCGCGACGGGCTACAAAATGAAAAACAAATTGTAGGAACAAGTACAAAAGTTCAGCTGATTAGTCAGCTTGCCAGCGCGGGATTAACCAATATTGAAGCTGGAAGTTTTGTTAGCCCAAAGTGGGTTCCACAAATGGCCAGTAGTGATGAGGTGTTTAATATTATCAGTAGCACCCTGCAACCAACTTATCCAGAGATTATCTTTAGCGCTCTAACACCTAATAAAATTGGTATGAATAGAGCCGTAGAGCATGACATCAAAGAAGTTGCCGTATTTGCAGCTGCGTCAGAAAGTTTTAGTCAAAAAAACATCAACTGCTCAATCAAAGAAAGCCTTGAACGGTTTAATCCAGTCATGGCAAAAGCTCAAAGTAACAATATTCGCGTGCGCGGCTATGTATCCTGTGCCCTGGGCTGTCCCTACGAAGGCAACATTGATCCAGCGCATGTAGCAGAGGTTACACATCGATTGTTAGATATGGGCTGCTATGAAGTGTCTTTAGGTGACACTATTGGTGTCGGCACGCCTGAAACGACCGCTGCACTATTGAGTGAATTGTTAAGTAAAATTTCGGCCGACAAGCTGGCTATGCACATGCATGACACCTATGGTCAAGCGCTAGCGAACATCTTGATTTCGCTACAAATGGGTATTTCCGTGATTGATAGCGCAGTAGCTGGTTTGGGTGGCTGCCCATATGCTAATGGCGCATCAGGCAATGTCGCTAGTGAAGATCTGATATATATGCTCAATGGAATGGGTATTGAACATGGTGTAGATCTGGATAAATTATTAATTGCTGGAAACACAATATCCATTGCACTAAACCGAGCTAATGGCTCCAAAGTTGCCAATGCCCTATTGTCCGCTGGGTAGAACTAACGACTTACCAAATCTATATTGACCGATTATACTCATTGTCGAACTAGCCCAATTACAGGTTTTCCTATGAATATATTGGCCCGTTACATAAAACCGTGTGTATTCACAGTATTAATGGCCGGTGCTTTGTCACCAGTAGCAACGGCCAATTCAGCACAATCGACAAAAAATAACACTGATAAAGCAATCTTAATTGAAGGCTCTGGGGTGTATCACCGCACTATTTCTACCTCAAATACGCTGGCTCAACAGTTTTTTGACCAAGGCTTACGTTACGCTTGGGGCTTTTACTTTCCTGAATCAATCGCCTCATACCAACAAGCAGCGCTGCATGATCCAACGCATCCAATGATCTATTGGGGTCTAGCACACGCAATGGGGCCAAATCCGAACAGTCGCTATAGCAGAATGCCGGATGATCCAAAGGGCGAAGGACTAAAAGCCATCAATAAAGCCCTACGTTTAGTTAGCAATGCCACGCCCACTGAACGCGACATGATAAACGCGCTATATGTATTGTATGATCAAGACTCTATTGCTGATAGTCATGAGCGAGACCTTGCTTATCTAAAAGCCGCTAAAAAACTACAAAAAAAATACCCAAATGACCCTGACATAGCATCTCTTTATGCCACATCTTTTATGAACATCGGCCGCTGGAATTATTGGAACCATGATGGGTCTCCAGTGGGTGATACTGGGAAAGTGGTGACGGTACTAGAGAATACAATGACCTCTCATCCTGATCACCCCGGTGCCAACCATCTTTATATTCATTTAATGGAAGCCTCAAGAGAACCTGAGCGTGCACTTGCATCAGCTGATCGATTAGCCGCCACAATGCCTATGGCAGGACACATGGTGCACATGCCTTCGCATATCTATGTGCGAGTTGGTCAATTTGATAAAGCTGTAGCTAGCAATATTCGCTCTCAAGAGGTTGATAAGGAATTCCTAGAAATGTGGGGTGATCGGTCTTTACCCAACTTGGGTACTTACCCATTATCAGCGAAGATTCATGCACCCCATGCCGTTGATTTCATAAAATATGCAGCGTCCTTTCAAGGAAATTATGCAACAGCAATTGAAGCAGCAAATACGTTAGTATCCAAGATTAATCCAAACGACTATAAATTGGGAAGAAACCAAAAGCGCGTATCTAGTGTCTGTTTAGTGAATAAAATGTTTGGTCACTGGGACTCAATACTAAAAAGTCAACCGCTAGCCTCTGGAACGCCCTATCTTGACGGTATCTGGCATTACTGTCGCGGAGGTGCACTAATCGCAAGTGGAGATCTAAATGCAGCCCGTTTTGAACTAGAGTCGATATTAAATATAACAATCATCAAGGATATTGATCAAAA
>DNBN01000014.1:12192-12488 GCA_003491845.1 Porticoccaceae bacterium
AATCGAGTTGGCCCCACGCCAGTTTCGTCTATTCTAAAATTGGCAGCAGCGGCTCTTTCGGGTGAAATCAAGCAGGCTAGTGGAGACCTTAATGGCGCCATCAAAGACTATCAAGCAGCCATCCTTATTGAAGATAAGAATGCCTATATCGAACCACCTGACTGGCCTCAACCTATAAGACACTACCTCGGGGATGCTCTATTGGAGGCTGGCCGAGCTGCAGAAGCAGAAATTGTATATAGGCAAGACTTAGACTGGCATAAAAACAATGGTTGGGCGCTATTTGGTTTATGGCA
>DNBN01000014.1:12749-14144 GCA_003491845.1 Porticoccaceae bacterium
TGGGCGCTATTTGGTTTATGGCAGAGTCTTAGCTCCCAAGGCAAACTAAAAGAAGCTGAACAAGTAGGTGACGACTTTAAGTACGCTTGGCGCAATGCCGACACCAAATTATTGCGCTCTCGTATGTAAATTTATCCAGTTATAAATTTTGTCGAAGGGTGATCTACACAAAATCTGTAGCTTGCTGCAAGAGTTCAACATCAATTCCGTAAAAATAGGTTTTAAAAGCCCATTGACTGAGCTTTTAAAATCCAACAACAAATAGACTATTAGGTTAACTGATATCGTCTACGCACTCGCAATAACAAGGCCATTATTAGGCACAGTAATAACGAAGCGTCACCATTTGACTCGGTAGCTACAGTGCATCCGCCACCAGAAGACACCTTGGCTACAGGCACTGCATAAAGTAATAATTTTTCAGATATTAGTGTTATGGCTACCTCACCATTATCTATAACTACTTTAATTGGACCGCTTCCTGCTACACCGCCCACCGTCAATTTTGCGGTATAGCGCCCTCTGTCTTGTTCCACAAAGTCGCCAATGACACTACCAGGGAAATCAGATAGACCTGTAATATTCATATGTTGTAATGGTACTAGCTGATCATCATAGACAATTACCGTTATTGTTGTGGTGTCAGTACCATCAGCCATCAAATTATCATCATTCAATATTACTAAGCTATTCAGACTGGGAGTACCCACATATTTGACCGCTATTCCACTGGGATCTACTAGTGTGCCGTTAGCCTCGCCGTCAGCATCATTGGGTCCGCCATCTTCGATCGACAAAAATACACAGTTGTGCCCCGCTACAAGCCCTGCATTGTAGTTATCTGCCGATGCTGCGGGACAAGCACCCTGCTCAGCATAGGTGGATCGTACCTCATTGGCGGAATCTTCAACAAAATCCTGCCATCCAAGATTATCACCCATATACTTGCGGTATGTGGCATTCTCAGGAATAACATTCTCACCGAGAGAGTAAACAATGGGATAGCTGTAACCAGACTCCGCGCCAGTGGCAACAAAATCTACCAAATCCACCGGAAAATCGTAACCCATATCGGCAGTAACACCTTGACTAACTAAAAAGTCTTCAGGCACTGAGATATTATGATCACCCCTTTGCAAAGCGGATACACCAAGGCTGAGCCGAGAACTCGGGACTGTGCTCATCAACACCTGTTGATCATTATTCACCAACAATATACTCGGATCTGGGATGGGATCCAGATAATCCGGCACATTGTCGCCATCACTGTCGCCAGTCCCCTCCTCACTATCCGAGATGCCATCGCCGTCGGTATCTTCATCATCAGCTAATACCGGTGCGCTAGCAATGACATTCACCGATACAGTGTCACTCACATCGTAGGGTGGATTACCA
>DNBN01000111.1 GCA_003491845.1 Porticoccaceae bacterium
ATGATTATGATGTGGATTTGTACCGTAATCGGCGTCCTAGTGTTTGGCTTCATGTTCTATGTGATGTTCGCTCATCGCAAGTCGCGGGGCGTTACAGCGGCTAATTTTCACGAAAATTTAACGGTTGAGATTCTTTGGACAGTTGTTCCTGCGCTGATTTTGATTGTAATGGCAGTTCCCGCTACAACGGCATTGTTAAAAGTATATGATACAGACAACCCTGATATCGACATTAAAGTCACTGGATATCAATGGAAATGGCAGTACGAGTATATTGGTGAAGATGTAAAGTTCATGAGTGAACTACGGACATCGCAGGACGAACAATATGGCCGCGCTCCAAAAGGAGAACACTATCTTCGCGAGGTAACTCAACCCTTAGTAATTCCGGTGAACAAGAAAGTACGCTTTTTAATCACAGGTAATGATGTAATCCATAGTTGGTGGGTGCCGGATTTTGCGGTGAAGAGAGATGCTATTCCAGGACTGTTCACTGCCGCTTGGGCTAAAACTGACCAGCCGGGAGTCTATGTAGGCGCTTGTACGGAGTTGTGCGGTAAAGACCACTCAAGAATGCCTGTTGTTGTTGAGGTAAAAGAAGAAGCAGAATATGCAGCATGGCTTGCTGGGAAAAAAGAAGAAGCTGTTTTATACAAGTCAACCATCGGTAAACAATGGACTAACGAAGAGTTAATGACCAAGGGTGAGGCGGTTTACGGTGTGTCTTGCGCAGGTTGTCACCAGTCTGCAGGAGAAGGAATTGCCGGTGTATTTCCTGCACTTGTTGGCAGCTCTATTGTCACTGGACCTGTAGAAGATCACATTGGCATACTGATCAATGGCGTTGCTGGATCGGCAATGCAGTCATTCGCTGATCAGCTCTCTGAAGTTGATATCGCCGCCGTTATTCATTATAAGCGTAACTCTTGGGGTAACGATGTAGGTGATATGGTTCAGCCGATTGATATTCTAAATTACAAACAAAACCAATAGAGGAAGATCTTAAATGGCTCACGGACCCTCAGAAAACTTTTTTAGTCGCTGGCTTTTCAGCACCAATCACAAAGACATAGGCACACTTTATTTATGGTTTAGCTTTGCTATGTTCTTACTTGGTGGTGCTTTCGCGATGATTATCCGCGCGGAGCTATTCCAGCCCGGAATGCAGCTTATTAAGCCGGAATTTTTTAACCAAATGACCACTATGCACGGCTTGGTGATGGTCTTTGGAGCGATCATGCCAGCCTTTGTTGGGTTAGCAAATTGGATGATTCCCATGATGATTGGCGCGCCTGATATGGCGTTACCAAGAATGAATAATCTCAGTTTCTGGATTCTTCCTTTTGCTTTCGCTATTTTGGTTTCAACGTTGTTTATGGAGGGCGGCGGGCCCAACTTCGGTTGGACTTTCTATGCGCCACTATCAACCACTTATGCTCCTGATACCGTTAATTACTTTATTTTTGGTGTCCACATTATGGGAGCTTCGTCAATTATGGGCTCTATTAATATTATTGCTACGGTAATGAATATGCGGGCTCCTGGCATGACATACATGAAAATGCCCCTATTTGTGTGGACATGGGTAATTACTGCGTTTTTGCTTGTGGCTGTTATGCCTGTTTTGGCTGGCGCTGTAACCATGATGTTAATGGACATTAATTTTGGTACAAGCTTCTTTGACGCAGCTGGCGGTGGCGATCCAGTACTATTCCAGCATGTCTTCTGGTTTTTTGGACATCCTGAAGTTTACATTATTATCCTCCCAGCGTTCGGTGTAGTCTCTCAGATTATCCCTACCTTTAGTCGCAAGCCATTATTTGGTTATTCATCAATGGTCTACGCCACTGCATCAATCGCCTTTCTATCCTTTATCGTTTGGGCGCACCATATGTTCACAGTCGGTATGCCGATTGCTGGTGAGTTGTACTTTATGTATGCAACGATGCTGATTGCTGTGCCCACAGGAGTTAAAGTTTTCAACTGGGTGACTACCATGTACAAGGGCGCGCTTACGTTTGAAACGCCGATGCTTTTCAGTATAGCCTTTGTGATTCTGTTTACCTTTGGCGGTTTCACTGGAATGATGCTGTCTATTGCGGCGGCAGATACCCAATACCATGACACATATTTTGTTGTCGCTCATTTCCACTACGTTATGGTTGCTGGTGCAGTATTTAGCGGTACGGCTGCGGTTTATTATTGGTTGCCTAAATGGTGTGGGCGAATGTATGACGAAACCATGGGTAAGGTACAGTTTTGGATTGCCTTCATTGCCTTTAATATTACTTTTATGCCTCAGCACTTTTTGGGTCTAGCTGGAATGCCTCGTCGCTACTCGGATTATGGGCTACAATTTGCCGATTGGAATATGGTGTCCAGTATTGGAGCCTTTCTGTATGGCGGAGCACAGTTGCTGTTTTTATACAACGTGATTCGCACCATTGGATGGGGAAAACCCATCGATGATCCTAAAGTATGGGATGGTGCGGAAGGATTAGAGTGGACTTTGCCAACTCCAGCGCCGTTTCACACGTTTTCTACACCACCGGTTGTTAAGTAGAAGGATTGGCGAGTATGGGTGAATCCACAGTTCATCGAGGGGTCTTGGTTAAGTCGCTAATTGGCGCTGTACTGATGTTCATGTTTGCTATTTTTGTCCTGCCACCTTTGTATGACTTGTTTTGTGAAATTACAGGTATTGGTGGCAAAACGGCGGGGGCTTATACAGCGACAGAGATTAAAGTGGATACGTCGCGTCAAGTTGAAGTTCAGTTTGTAGCGACTAACAACGCTACTATGCCTTGGGAGTTTTATCCTGTTGAGCATAAAGTTTTGGTGCACCCGGGAGAATCAAAAGAGATTGTCTTCTACGCCAAGAACCTGACCGGCAAGGATATGGTAGGCCAAGCTATTCCAAATGTGTTACCTAATAATGCCGCTGATTACTTTCACAAAACAGAATGTTTTTGCTTCAATAATCAGCCCCTCGCGGCGGGTGATGAAGCTGATCTTGCCGTGGTATTTATTATTGATCCTGACCTTCCCGCAAGCGTTAATACGGTAACCTTGTCGTACACAATTTTTGATATAACAGACCGCGTCTCCACGCAGGTCTCACAATTACAGTAAACGGAGAGTAACAATGTCAACTGAAGGTAGTTATTACGTACCTGAGCAAAGTAAACTTCCTCTGGCAGCGGCCCTTGGGATGGGAGTGATGGCTTTTGGTGCCGGTGCCTGGGTGATTGAAGGGGGTACCTCGACAGTATTCATGGTCGGTCTAGCGATTATAGCTGTAGTTATGTACAAGTGGTGGAGTCTGGTTATTGAGGAAAACACTCAGGGCATGGTAAGCGAGCAACTTAAGTACTCTTATGTACTTGGGATGTACTGGTTTATTTTCTCTGAATTGATGTTTTTTGTGTGCTTTTTCGGATCTTTATTCTATGTAAGAGTGTTAGTTGGGCCTTGGATTGGTGGTGAAGCCGCTATTGGTATGTTTGACGATACCCCAACAGATGCAGCTGTTGCCAATGCTACGCATTTATGGACAGGCTACGATGCTACTTGGCCACCATTAGTTACTCCAGACCAAGCGGTTAACGCAGATGCAGCGAAATTTATTGGCCCCCAGGAAGCCATGAGTTGGCCTGGTTTGACGAAAATTCTAAGCTGGCTTCCACTTTGGAACACTATTGTTCTAATTGCCTCTAGCGGCACCGTTCACGTTGCCCACCACGCTCTGAAAGAAGGCAATCGTAAGAAATTTGTTCGTTGGTTGGGTCTTACCGTAGCCTTGGGCGTGATTTTCTTATTCCTGCAAGCGGAGGAGTATATTCATGCATATCAGGAACTGGGGTTAACCTTGGAATCAGGTATTTATGGTACTACCTTCTTCTTGTTAACAGGGTTCCATGGTGCTCACGTTACTCTTGGTACGATAATGTTGTTTATTGCATTTCTTCGTGGGTTGAAAGGACACTTTAGCGAAACGGACCATTTTGGCTTTGAAGCTGCGGCATGGTATTGGCACTTTGTTGATGTGATTTGGATTGGTCTGTTTATCATTGTATATGTTCTTGGCTAGATCCGTGATGCAGTAGACCAACGGCTAGGATATTCCTGGCCGTTTTCATCTGTGTGTCGACATTTATGGTTTGTTAGTGGCTGCCGGTGTGGTTTGAGCTGCATCAGGGTGTAATTGCTTGTCCCAAGGAGCCTTGCTACCAATTTGTCCTGTCAAAGCGCCATACATTATGGTGATTATGAGCAGCGCTGCTAACGTCACTCTAGTGCCAAGACTATGTAATAATCGGCGCTTAGAGTCGCCTAAGTCTTTTACCAAAAACCGTAGGCCTGTAAATAGACTGATGAGAATAGCGATGAAGAGCACTACAATAATTGATTTTAATAGCATAATGTTAAGTCTCTGAACAAAGAGAGGGATTTAAACACAAATGAGCAGTGACCCCCAATCTTCTAATGAAAAATTTGAATGGCAGCTTAATACTAAGATCATTATCTTTTCATTGCTGCTATTCCCTGTTCTTGTAACCCTAGGATTTTGGCAGCTTGATCGTGCTGAACAGAAGCGTGATATTGTTAATGACTTTATAGCTAATCAGCAGGCAGCACCTTTGCGAGCTAGACAGCTCGTCCAGGGTAGAAATTATCAGTACCGATCTGCTTTGTTGCGCGGTAGTTTGGACGGAGAGCGTCGGATATTTTTGGATAATCGGGTTAAATATGGTCGTCCGGGATACGAGGTGCTTGAACCCTTGCTAATCGATGATTTACAGCAGGATGGGCAACAACAGCGTATTCTTGTAAATCGAGGCTGGGTGCCGGCTTCCCTAAACAGAAATCAGCTGCCAGAGATTGAATCAGTGGAAGTCAAAGCTGTGTTCAGAGGAAATTTGTATCGTCAGTTACGTGGCGGTTATCGGTTAGATGATGGTATCAAGAAAGTTACACAGTGGCCCAGTCGAGTGGGTTGGATATCGGCAGAGCGTAGTTCAACGCTATTTGATGAGCCTTTTTATGGTTATCAATTGCGTCTTGATGCAGATTCAGTTGGGGCCCTTGATACTGGGTGGCCGACCGTTTCAGTACAACCACAAAAGCACACTGGGTATGCAGTTCAGTGGTTTGCAATGGCGGTGGTTCTACTGATGATGACATTGACGGCCAATTCTAATATTGTCTATTGGTTGAAACGTAAATATCAGGCTAGAGCCTGAATTATTGAAGGATTTGAGTGATGGGAAAAGTAAGCGAATTAAATGCCAAGCAAAAAGGTTTCCAATATCAAATTTGGTTAATGTTGGTCATCGTCGGTGGAGTTATTCTGGCCGGATTTCTAATGGTGCCCAACACTGAAGAGCAGCGACAGCAAATGCTATCGCGATTGGGTACTACCAATGTCGGCGAACTAGTTAAGCCAACTCTTGATTTCAGCTCAGTACTAACTGATCTTGACCCCACGGAAAAGCCCAAGTGGATTATAGCAACCACTGGCGGTAGCGGTTGCGATGCCACCTGTGAGGCAATGTTGTTTGATACTAGACAAGTTCACATGTTGCTTGGTAAGTCAACGCGCAGAGTTGAACGTGTCTACCTCTATGACGTAGAGAATACCACGCCAGACCAAATTGAAACTATTAAGCAAGTTCATCCTTTTTTGGCAATAATACCTGTTATAAGTAGTGAATTATTGGCAATTCTTGGTGGTAGCTCTGCTCAATGGGATATGCAGACGCCACGACATTTTGTGATTAGTCCAGATCAAAAAGCTATCCTTTATTACACCGCTGATCATGATGGAAATGGATTGCTCGATGATCTAAAACATCTGTTAAAATATTCCCCTGATAGATAGGTTATTGTTTATGAAAACCTGCCCACTAAACGGAGTACTAGCTGATGTCTCAAACTGAAATTAATGTTGCAGAGTCGAGCTGGCGTGACTACTTAGAGCTATGTAAACCTAATGTTGTAGCCCTAATGATACTAACGTCCATCATCGGTATGGTTTTAGCTACCGATCAGTGGGTCCCTTTGTCTATATTGATTTTTGGCAATCTTGGTATTGCATTGTGCGCAGGCTCGGCGGCGGCGGTTAACCACATTGTTGATCGGCATGTTGATGATAAAATGGCCCGCACAATTAATCGACCATTGGCTCAAGGTCGCTTAACACTTCAGCAGGCGGTGTGGTTTGCGTTGGTTACCGGCGCCGTGGGTATGGCGTTTTTGCTGGTATTCACTAATGTGTTGACCGCTTGGTTAACATTGGCATCTCTAGTAGGTTATGCGTTCATTTATACAATGTTTTTGAAGCGTGCAACACCTCAAAATATCGTTATTGGAGGTCTTGCTGGCGCGGCTCCTCCACTCCTTGGCTGGACTGCAGTCACTGGTGAGGTGCATTACAATGCGCTCTTATTGGTGTTGATTATTTTTGCCTGGACTCCCCCTCATTTTTGGGCTCTAGCCGTGCATCGTAAGGATGAATATGCCAAGGCTAATATTCCTATGTTGCCGGTTACTCACGGAGAAAAGTACACCAAAATCAATATTCTTTTGTATACCCTGTTACTTATGATTGTGACAACAATGCCCTACTTAACAGGCATGTTCGGATGGCTATATTTAGCGGGATCCTTGTTGCTTGGTTTCGGATTTCTTTACTGGGCAATTGTTATGTTTCGCAGCGTCGGTGGCAACTCAGGCATGAAAACGTTCCAGTATTCTATTGTCTATTTGATGCTCCTTTTCGCGATCATGCTTATCGATCATTTTTTTATTGAAACCATCATTTATTTACCATCGGTTTAAGGGTTATGCTATGACAAATCAAAAAGACGGCATTGTTAAGACCGTTATCGTTCTTGTATGTTTTATAATCCTTGTTATATCTGGTTTTGCCTGGAAAATGAATCAGCCGGTAATCATGACAGATCAGCAGTTGAGGGTTAATGGCGCCATTGTCCTGAAACCACCCCGTATATTTAGTGACTTTAACTTAGTCGATCACCACGGTAATGACTTTTCTAAAGAACAGCTGAAGGGTGTTTGGACGATGATTTTCTTTGGTTTTACTCAGTGCCCTGATGTTTGCCCAACGACCATGGCAATCCTGAATGAAACGTACAGTAAACTGAAAGATGCTGAAAAGGACAACTTGCAAATTGTCTTACTGACACTTGATCCAGAACGAGATTCTGTTGAAAAGCTTGCAGATTACGTGCCTTATTTTAATCAAGATTTCATTGGCGTTACTGGCAATAAACATTTGATTAGACGACTCACTGCTGAAATAAATATTGCCTACAGTCAGGTACCACTTGGGAAAAATGAGTACACAATAGACCATAGTTCGCAAATTGTTTTAATTAACCCTAAAGGGGACTATCACGGCTTTTTTAAAGCGCCGCACTCAGAAGTCATGCTGCGACAAACCTGGCGGTCTATTTATGCGACCTTTAATTAAGTTGTTTGCGGTAGAGTAACGAAAGACAGAACAGAAATGTTGCGCTGACAACTACTGAGGGACCAGCCGGAGTATCAATATACCAGGACATAGCTAATCCCATAACGACAGTTGTCATGGCAATGATACTTGCCGCCACGGCCATCTGCTCAGGAGTTTGGCTCAGCCGCCGAGCGGTGGCTGCAGGAATAACCAACAATGCTGTTATCAGTAGAACACCTACTACTTTCATTGCCAAGGCGATTACCAGTGCTGTTATCAACATTAATACAGTGCTCACTAGCGTGACATTGGTGCCTTCAATGGCAGCTAACTCTGGATCTACAGTGATGTTGATTAATTGCTTCCAAAGTATTGCTAGCAATATTAAAACAACGGCGCTTACTGAATAGATAATCCCCAAATCACTTTTGGTTACCGCTAACAAATCACCAAATAATAACGACATCAAATCAACTCGTACATCGGGAAGTAGCGAGATGACAATCAGGCCTGCTGCAAGGGCAGAATGTGAGAGTATTCCAAGTAAAGTATCTAATGAAAGCAATCCACGTTGTTCCAAAAAGACTAAGCCTAGTGCCATTATAAGCGGTATTGCAGTAACTGTTATGTTGACATTTATGTCAAGCATCACGCCTAAAGACACCCCCAAAAGAGCGCTGTGGGCCAAAGTGTCACCGAAATAAGCCATACGTCTCCAGACTACAAAGCAGCCGAGAGGGCCGGCAACTAAACCTACGCCAAGTCCGGCTAAGAGTGCATATAGTAAGAAGTCAATCATGGCTACATACATTTTCACGTTGATGAGATTCTACTTCTACTTGTTCGTCATGCGAGTTGTGATCGTGATGGTGGGCATAAATAGCAGTAGTTTTACCAAAAATATTTAAGAAAGCAGGGTCTTGGGTAATCTGCTCAGGGTGTCCATGACAGCAAATATGGCCATTCAAACAAATCACTTGATCTGTAGCTGACATGACGAGATGTAAGTCATGAGATACCATGAGCACGCTACAATCTAAGGTCTTTGCCAAAATACTAATCATATTATATAGCTCGTTTTGGCCGTTAACATCGACACCTTGTACCGGCTCATCAAGTACCAGTAGATTGGGCCGTCGCAAAATCGCTCGGGCTAATAGAGCGCGCTGTAGCTCACCACCCGATAAATTTTGTATCGGTGTTGCTGTCAAATGTCTTATTCCAACGGTTTCTAGGGCCTCATTACAGGCTTTATGGGATGTGTTGGCCAGTTGTAAGAATCTGCAGGTTGAAATTGGTAATGTCGGATCAATCTTAATTTTTTGAGGCATATACCCAACTTTCAGCGGAATATTACTTATCCGTGCACCTGAGTCAGGCTTTATTAGTCCTAGAATTATCTTAGCAAGTGTTGATTTTCCCGCGCCATTAGGCCCAATGAGTGTGGTTATTTGACCTTGATATAAGCTCATGGATACATCATTAAGCACCTGTTTTTTGTTAAACGACTTAAAAATGTTGTCAAGTTGTAAAATTAATCTAGCCATAGAACTGTTACTCGGTATATTGCTCTGCGCATTGTGGACATAATCCAAACGGCTCAATACTTTGAGATGTTAGATTAAAACCTACTCTATCGGTTGCTTGTTGTAATAACTTGTTCGCCGCCACGTGCGTCACTCTAGCAGGGCTACCACAGGTATTGCAGATCATAAACATATTACTGTATTGGTTGTTGTGAAAGGGGTAGCTGATATATGCATTCAAATAGCTCAGGCCATTAATGCACCCCGGACCTAACAAAAATTCAAGAGCTCGGTATACTATAGAGGGAGTAACAGGTTTATGGATTATATTGGCAACCTGTTCTTGCAACTGGAAGGCTCCAAGGATTGGTGGCTTTGCCATAATAATTTCAATACTGCTTCTCTTGTCGGTGTTGGCTTGGCGACCCGATAGAGGCATATGTCTTTCGCTCTTGTTAACGCGGCGCTAACACAATTTTCATGATCGCAGGGTCGATGGGCTAGGCAAAAATTTGTCAGCATGAATCACCGTGGCCTGCTCAGCATGTTATGATATAACAATTTACCTTGCATTAGCTATTTGGTTCGGGGATATGTTTGAAAATGTTATTTAGTAACAAAAATGTGGTTCTGCTACTTCCTGCCATATTAATTAATTTTATGCTTTGTTCCGTTAGTCTAGGTAATCACCAAGGCAATACTACAAATATGCAGTATGGGCCTTTACAAGTTGTAACGAGCATTAAACCATTGGCCTTAATAGCTAAGGCGGCCTTGGGTGTAAGTGCTAACGTGGTTTACTTGCAACCGGTTAATAAACCTAGCCATAGTTTTAATTTGTCCCTGTCTGATATAGATCGGCTTGATCAGGCTGACTTGATAATTTTGGTGGGTGATGATTTCGAGCCTAACATTATTAAAGTTGCACAGAAAATTGCTTCTCACAAGACATTGAAACTACTTGATGTGGTCAGAAAAGCTGGATCTAAACATCCTTTATTAGACGATCAGCAGTTTCGTGTTGATCCACATATGTGGTTAAACCCCACGCATGCTAATTCTCTAGCACATGCTATTCAAGATTCTGTAGGGTTTGCTACTCAGGATATTATCAGCCAAGCTGATATTAAAAAACTAGTAAAAGAGTTAAAGTCGGTAAGTCAGCATGGATTTATCTCTCATCATGATGTCCTTGGACATTTTACGGAGGCATTTCAACTGTCCACAGGAAATTCTATCCGCGATGGTGCCGGTAATCAAAAAGGCGTAAAAAGTCAGTATAAATTGCGCAAAGATATGAGCAAAGGTCAAGCCTATTGTGTCTTTGTTGAGCCGCAGTATGCAGATAAAGATGCAGCTGTTATGGCGAAAGCCCTTAACTTACCTATTGTGATCTTAGACCCCCTAGGGGCTGCTCAGCCTTTAAGTAAATCCGGTTACCGGCAATTTATTGATACCCTAGTTATGCAATTTAAGGCCTGCTTCGTTTAAATGCTGTATTCTTGCAATAATTAATAAGCGGTTAAACATAGGTACAAAATGACTTCAGACCAACCGATTATCCTCGTTGATGGATCCTCTTATCTCTACCGTGCATTTCATGCCCTACCACCACTGACTAACAGCAAGGGTATGCCTACGGGGGCAGTAAAAGGCGTTATTAACATGATGCGCAGATTACAAAAAGATTATCCTCAAAGTACGCTAGTCGTTGTTTTCGACGCTAAAGGAAAGACCTTCCGGGACGATATGTATGCTGACTATAAGGCAAATCGGCCTCCTATGCCGGATGATTTGCGGCTACAAATTGAGCCCATTCACCAGATTATCAAAGCAATGGGACTACCAGTGCTAGTTATTGATGGTGTAGAGGCTGATGATGTAATAGGAAGCTTGGCTATTCAAGCTGCTGCGCTGGCGATACCGGTGGTGGTATCTACAGGAGACAAAGACATTGCGCAATTAGTCAATGAGCATATTACTCTGGTCAACACGATGAATAATACCGTCTTAGATCATGAAGGAGTGATAGCAAAATTTGGAGTGCCGCCAGAATTAATTATTGATTATTTAGCCTTATTGGGAGATAAATCTGACAATATTCCCGGTGTACCGGGCGTGGGCGAGAAAACTGCCCTTGGATTATTGCAGGGTATCGGCGGTTTAGATGCCATTTATTCTAGGCTCCATGACGTGGCTAACTTAGATTTCCGCGGCGCTAAAAATTTAGCTCCAAAGCTTGAGCAGCATAAGGATCTGGCTTACCTATCCTATCAACTAGCGACCATAAAAACCGATGTAATAATGCCTCTAGCCATTACAGAGTTACATAATCAAGCACCTGATCAGCAGGCGCTTAAATTATTATTTGCTGATCAGGAATTTAAGACATGGATAGCCGAGCTAGAGGATCCCAGCGTCACGACGGCGCCGACTGGCGTATCAGAGAATACCTTAGATTCAGCTGTTGTTCCTGTAACACCGCTGTTAAATAAACAATATGAAACGATCCTCAGCAAGGAGAGCCTCACTCTTTGGATTGATAAAATAAAAGCATCTAGCCTCATGGCTGTGGACACAGAAACGACTAGCTTGAACTATATGGATGCTAGATTGGTTGGTATTTCTGTGGCTGTAGAACCAGGTAAGGCAGCTTACATTCCTTTTGGCCATGATTATTTAGGTGTGCCTGATCAGCTAGATGAAGCTGTAGTAATGTCTTTTTTGAAACCGATTTTAGAAGACCCGTCAATCAAAAAAGTGGGTCAAAATCTTAAATATGATTTGAGCATTTTTACTCAGCACGGAATCACTTTACAGGGAATTGAATTTGATACGATGCTTGAATCCTATGTCCTTGATTCGGTAGCAACGCGCCATGACATGGACAGCTTAGCTGAGAAGTATCTGGGCGAGAAGACTGTTAAATTTACTGATATCGCGGGTAAAGGTGCAAATCAGATTACATTTAATCAGATTACTCTAGAAGAGGCCGGGCCTTATGCTGCCGAGGATGCTGACATCACCCTACGTCTTCACCACGCGCTTTGGCCCAAGGTTTCCGCGCAACCACTGTTGAAAAGCGTGTTTGAGAATATTGAAGTACCGCTTATTTCGGTGCTCTCTCGCATCGAAAGAGCAGGTGCTATGGTAGATGACACACTTTTATTCCAACAAAGTACAGAACTGGGCGAACGGATTCAAGCATTGGAAAGAGAAGCTTGGGAATTGGCAGGGCAACAATTCAATCTGGCTTCGCCAAAGCAATTAGGTGAAATTCTCTTTACCAAACTTGAAATTCCTGTTGTAAAAAAGACCGCGAAGGGAGCACCTTCTACCAAAGAAGAGGTACTTCAAGAGCTAGCGTTAGACTACCCCTTACCTAAAGTGTTACTTGAACATAGGAGCTTAGCAAAACTAAAGTCTACCTATACAGATAAATTACCGAGTATGATGAACAAAAGCACAGGTCGTATACATACCTCTTATCATCAATCGGGCACTGCCACAGGAAGGCTATCTTCATCTGATCCAAATTTACAGAATATCCCTGTACGCAGTGCCGAGGGACGTCGTGTCCGACAAGCGTTTATAGCAAGACCTGGTTGTAAGGTGGTGGCAGCAGATTATTCACAAATTGAGTTGCGTATAATGGCGCATTTATCAGAAGATTCAAATTTGTTGAAAGCGTTTTCTGGTGGGCAAGATATTCATAGAGCAACTGCAGCAGAGGTATTTTCAACTCCCGCTGAGGAAGTAACTGTTGATCAGCGACGTAGTGCCAAAGCAATTAATTTCGGTTTGATCTATGGTATGTCGGCTTTTGGTTTGGCTAAGCAATTAAATATTGGTCGCAAGCAAGCTGCAGATTACATAGATACTTATTTTGCACGTTACCCTGGCGTTTTGAATTATATGAATAATGTTCGTACAAGTGCTGCTGAGCAAACCTATGTTGAAACGTATTTTGGCAGAAGGCTATATTTGCCTGAAATAAACTCGCGTAATGGCATGAGGCGTCAGGCGGCTGAGCGAACCGCCATTAATGCACCAATGCAAGGCACAGCTGCGGATATTATAAAGTTGGCGATGATCTCAGTAGATGAGTGGTTGCAAAAGAGTAATTTAAACAGCTTGATGATCATGCAGGTGCATGATGAATTGGTTTTAGAGGTCCCAGAGGTTGAATTGCCTACTTTGACAGCAGGGTTAGTTGAACGGATGGAAAATGCCGCATTCTTAAAGGTACCATTGGTGGTGGATGTTGGCATTGGCAATAATTGGGATGAGGCACATTAACCGGCTGAAAATACTTTTATATCTTTATAGGCAATAAGAAAAACAGCAAAAATAAATTAAACTTCTCAGCCTAACGATGTCACATAGTTTGCACGTGATGATCGCGCAAGTTTTTCCCCAAGGCGACGCTGTAGTGTTTTACCTTGAGTAGAAAGAACCCTATATGTGAGAATTTATCCTTGTTCGATAGTTTCAGTGGTCAGCCAGTGAGCAAGTTGCGCTTCGAGTTCTGGTAAGCCTTGTTTTTTCAATGAAGAAAATGTCTGCACCGTCAACAAGGTTACTCCAGGGTCCATTTCACGAAGGAAATTATCTACCTTCAGTAACGTGCTTTGCGCGGGGCCACGTTTAAGCTTGTCTGACTTGGTTAGAAGTATATGCACTGGTAGCCCTGCTTCAGCGGCCCAGTTGAGCATTTGACGATCATAATCTTGCAATGGGTGGCGAATATCCATGAGCAAGATCAAGCCTCCTAAGCTCTTACGTTGCTGTAAATATTCTGCTAAATGTCGGTCCCATTGGGTTTTCATAGCGATCGGTACTTTAGCATAACCATAACCGGGTAAATCAACTAACCTCTGGTTTGTGTTTAATTGAAAAAAATTAATCATCTGCGTTCGTCCAGGAGTTTTACTTGTCCGAGCAAGACTTTTTTTCCGAGTAAGGGTGTTAATAGCGCTAGATTTACCAGCATTAGAGCGTCCAGCAAAGGCTACTTCACAGCCTATGTCTTCTGGACATTGCTTCAACGAGGGTGCGCTAGTGGTGAATTCGGCTGATTGAAAATTTATTGCTGGTATATCCATAGGAAAATCGACGCTACTGACTTAAGAAATTTAAACTATTGGTATATAATGCACGGGCTTTAAGAATAAGGCTATTATTCGCGGCGTTTAATTTTCGCAGCGCAGTCTTTCTACAGAATATTGAGACACGGATTAAACATGAAAAAAACTATTTTGATTATTTCTTCTCTACTGCTCCTGTTAGTTGGCAGCTATGCTTTAGCTGCGGGAGATGCAGCTGCAGGTAAAAATAAAGTGATGGCTTGCGCTGGTTGTCATGGAAATGATGGCAATAGTATGGTCCCATCTTTTCCTAAGCTTGCTGATGTAGGTGAGAAGTATATGACTGAGCAATTGCGCCTTATAAAGTCCGGTGACAGGGTTATTATGGAAATGATGGGGATTCTTGATTTTTCGTCGGACCAAGATCTGCAAGATATGGCAGCATTTTATGATAGTCAAAATCGCACGGTATCAGGAGCACAAGAAATCACTTTAGTTGGTATTTCAGAGCCAGAGGAAGCGCTTTATTTTGGTGAAAAAATTTATCGCGCGGGTAATTTAAAAACGGGCGTTGCAGCCTGCACTGGCTGTCATTCACCTGCGGGTAATGGCAATGGTCCTGCTGGCTATCCCGGTCTTGGTGGACAACATGCAGATTATATAGAAAAACAATTGTTAGCTTATCGTCGTGGCGAGAGAGTCAGTGGAGCCAACGCAGCAATTATGCAGGGTGTGGCAGAACACTTGAGTGATAAAGAGATCACCGCCGTTGCCAATTATATTTCTGGTCTAAACTAATCTAAAGACGCCTATAGAATGCGTTGGCTAAAATAAAGGAGTAGATTATGTCTCAATGGGTGAAACGACTATTATTTGTAACGCTCGCCTCAACCATGGCAATGTGTCAGGCGCAAACTGAAGAATTTGTTGCTGGTGTTGATTATGAAGTACTGCCGCAGGTAATCAGGACGGCAAACCCAAATAAAATTGAGGTCAACGAAGTTTTTCATTACGCGTGTATTCACTGCTATAACTTCGAAAATACTATTTCTCCTTGGGTTGAGGCACTCCCAGAGGATGTCGACTTCCAGCGCACTCCAGCTATTTGGCAAACAGCTCTAGAGCCTTATGCAAGAGCCTATTATGTGGCCAACGCACTTAATATTTTAGACAAAACTCATGTGCCTCTGTTTGAAGCTATTCATGTCAAAAAGCAGCGTATTCGCTCTCAAGAGGATCTGGCGACCTTCTTTTCTGGAGAAGGTGTGGATATTGAGCGTTTCAATAAGGTGTATGGATCTTTTGGTGTGACAAGTCAGGTAAATCAAGCAAAAGCCCGGGCCGTTGGTTATCGTACTCAAGGAACGCCTGAAATGGTTATTAATGGTAAGTATAGAATTACCACGCGCCTTGCAAAAAGCACTAATGGAATGCTACGCGTTGCCCAATTTTTAATCAATAAAGAACGCCAGGCTCTGCTGTAGGTAGCCGATCAAATGACAAATAATGGGCGTCTCTGCAGTTTCCCGACGC
Source organism: Porticoccaceae bacterium (assembly GCA_003491845.1). Lineage (GTDB taxonomy): Bacteria > Pseudomonadota > Gammaproteobacteria > Pseudomonadales > Porticoccaceae > HTCC2207. Next base: position 15,624 of record DNBN01000111.1, read on the forward strand.
CCCTGTACCCTCTGCATAAGGGACAGTTATAACCTACATGTGTAGCGGTATAGCGTAAACGACTTTCCAGTTAGCGACCTAAATAGTAATATGCGCGCCTTCCTACTAAACCGTGACAACTGAAATGATTATGGATATGAATGCCAAGCCTGTTTTAAAGCCATCCAACCCTAATTTTTCTTCGGGCCCTTGTGCTAAAAGGCCGGGTTATGATGTTGCTAACTTAGACGTGTCCACGTTGGGGCGGTCGCATAGGTCAGTCGTTGGAAAGGCGGCCCTTGGGCGTGCTTGTGCCGACACTGCGGAACTATTGAAGTTACCTGCCGGTTATCGTGTCGGAGTGGTACCTGCCTCAGACACAGGTGCGGTTGAAATGATTATGTGGTCTCTGTTGGGTGAACGGCCTGTGGATGTATGTGCGTGGGAATCCTTTGGCAGTGGTTGGTTAACTGATGTTACTAAACAGCTCAAATTGAAGGATGTGGTGACCCATGTTGCTGATTATGGTTTGTTACCTGATCTTTCTCAAACTAACCCAGACAATGATATTGTATTTACCTGGAATGGCACTACATCGGGAGTAATGGTGCCCGATGCAGATTGGATTAGTGATGAGCGCGATGGGTTAACGATTTGCGATGCAACGTCTGCGGTATTTGCGATGCATCTCCCTTGGGAAAAGCTTGATGTTGTGACTTTTAGCTGGCAGAAAGTTGTTGGTGGAGAAGGTGCTCATGGCATGTTAATTCTAAGCCCTAGGGCGATTGAACGACTTGAAAGTTATGTTCCTAACTGGCCTATGCCGAAAATTTTTAGGTTAACTAAAGGTGGAAAACTCATTGAAGGTATTTTTCGAGGTGAGACCATCAATACCCCTTCAATGCTTTGTGTAGCAGACTATTTAGATAGCTTAGACTGGATTAGGTCGCTTGGTGGCCTCGATGCTGCGGTCGCTAAATCAGAAGCAAATTTGGCAGTGATTCAACGCTTTGTTGATGTGCACCCATGGATTCATTTTTTAGCACAACAGCAAAGCCAAACTTCAAATACTAGCGTTTGTCTCACGCTGGATCTTGATGCTAAAAAAGTTAAGCAGCTGATTAAGCTTTTGGATGATGAGCAGGTAGCTTTTGACATAGGCGCATATAGAGATGCTCCAGCCGGGTTGAGAATTTGGTGCGGAGCTACGGTTGAATCCTCTGACCTTGTTGCATTAATGCCTTGGTTAGAGTGGGCATATGCCCAGGTAAATGATTAATAAAATATAATTATCATCGATAGTCTAAAATCTGACAAATATCTTAAAGAGAAACTCCCATGCATAATATTCGTACCTACAATGCCCTTTCAGCCAAGGGATTATCAAGATTTTCAACTGACAAGTATCAGGTTAGTGAAGATTGTTTGGCCCCTGATGCCTACATGTTGCGTAGTCACAAGCTCCATACTGAGAGAGTTCCAGACTCTTTGTTGGCCGTTGCTCGCGCAGGAGCCGGTGTCAATAATATTCCAGTGGCGGATTACACAGAACAGGGCATTGTGGTTTTTAATACACCAGGTGCTAATGCTAATGCGGTGAAAGAGCTCATTGTTGCAGGTCTGCTGTTGGGGTCCAGAGACATCTATGGCGGAATGAATTATGTCCAACGATTGTCTGAGATGGATGATGGTGTTGAAATGGGAAAGCTCTTGGAGAAAGAAAAAAAGCGCTTTGCTGGTACTGAAATTACTGGAAAAACACTTGGGGTTGTTGGGCTTGGTGCTATCGGTTCTATCATAGCCAACTTAGGATTAGAATTAGGTATGAACGTAGTGGGTTTTGATCCTGCTATTTCGGTCGAAGCAGCTTGGCAGTTGTCTAGCCGGGTAGAGCGAATGGAAAATCTTGAAGCGCTTTTAGCGCGAGCAGATTTTGTCACCTTACATGTGCCGGCAATACCAGCAACAAAACATCTTATAAACGCTAAGACGCTTGGTGGTATGAAGAAAACCGCCAAAATTCTTAATTTTGCCCGTGAAGAGATTGTTAGTACCCAGGATATGGTAGTAGCGTTGGATTCTGGGGTTATAGCTGGTTACATCAGTGACTTCCCGGCTCCCGAACTGATTGGTAGAAAAGACGTACTATTAATGCCGCATATTGGCGCAAGCACAGCCGAAGCAGAGGAAAATTGTGCAGTCATGGCGGCAGATCAGCTTAAAGATTTTCTTGAAAATGGAAATATTTATAATTCCGTTAATTACCCACCCACCAAAATGGGTCGTAATGGTGGGTCAAGAATTACTTTCAGTAACAATAATGTTCCCAAAGTTCTTGGCAGCGTGTTGTCTATTTTAGCTGAGGCTAATCTTAATGTTGTTGACATGGTCAACAAAAGCCGCGGTGAAATTGCCTACAATATTATTGATATTGAAGGTGATATTGATAGCAACTTACAAGCACAAATTGTCGCGGTTGAAGGTGTTATGCGCGTGCGTCTGATTTAGGTTCTGATGAGCCAAATA
>DNBN01000190.1:0-4800 GCA_003491845.1 Porticoccaceae bacterium
AGCTAGCAGAAGTTCACTAATCAGAAGGGCTTGCAGTGGTCAGGTACACGAAAAAATACATAAATTCGATGACAGTGTTAGTGGTTTGCTTATCTTGGTTTTTAGCCGCTTGTGATCAAAAACAAACAACAGCGTTATACAGTTCACAAATAAACACACAACAAACCATGAATTGGGTACTTGACCCCCATGCAGACCTGATTTGGGACTCGTCAGGGTTTGTAGTAACTGCTCAAGGAGTTCAGAACTTAGCTCCAAGTACCGATGAAGAGTGGGACGCTGTTAGAAACGCCGCTGCCAGTATTGTCGAGGCTGGTAACCTGTTAATCATGCCTCATCATGCTCAAGGCAGAGATGCTTGGATTGGCCACTCTCGAGGGCTCCAGTTTACTGGAATGGAGTTACTTAAGGCGGCTGAAAATAGGGATGCTCAAGCCCTTTTTGATTTGGGTGGACAGCTTTATATAAACTGTCAGTCTTGCCATGATCAGTATCTTGACCTCGCCGCACAAGAGCGCCTCAACTAAGGAATTATGGGAAGGAGTATATAAGGTGCTTGCGCTGGGTCAACATGGATGCTGGTATCTCCACTGAAGATTTCAGGCGGTCTGTCTCTTGGATCATCATGCAAGAATGGACCGCAGCCACGAAGTTCATTTTTAAAGTTAGATAATCTCTGGCCGCTAGCATGAGGATACTCATAGTCCTTCCCTCTAATAGTTACAGCAAGCTGAAAACCTTTGGGAACTACAATCGAGGTTGGCCATATTTCGATGTCAACATCTACCTTTTCCCCGGGGCTAAGCGATTGTTTTTCATCATGGGAATGGAAAGGCCTCCATGGTGTCGACAGTTTGTGATCTAGTTTCCGATGTGATGCTCTGAGCCACCCCTGAGCGATAGGTGTATTTGGGTCTATCGCTCCTTGGAATACTACTTCTTCCCCATCCGGAGAGAACACGCGTAAAATAACAAACAAATCTGCATCAGATGTTGATGAGGACACGCAAAGTTTGATAGCACTGGGCCCCGTGATCTCTGTTTCTGTTTCAAGTGGAGCGGACATAAAAGTGATGCCTTCCCCCATTGCTTCAAAACTTAATATTGAGCTCTCTGTCGGAAGGCTTTGAGAGAGAACATTATTGTGTGGATCAAGATAAAATTTCGTCCACTGTGTTCGTGGAATGGGCCAGTTATCTTCAGTACGCTCATCAAAACCATCAGTTCTGCGAACCTGTAATTGAACGGGTGGCTGATCCAGCCAGCCATTGTCTTCCCCTTTTAGGAAGTGCCCAAAAAAGCGTTTTTGCAGGGCGATGCCGTAGTCGGTATAAAACTCTGTCCAATGCTCAAGACCATGAGCCTCTAGCCATTTTTGATCAGAGGATGCTCTCATAAACCCTTCAAAGTTACCTCTGGGGTGCAAGCCTTGGCCTCCCCAATTTGCCGCTGTTAACAGAGGGGTAGTTATCTTTGACCAAACTGCGGATCTTTTCTTGTGATAGTCATCATCCAAAGGGTGTTCGAGAATGTCTTCCCCAAAGTTACAACGATTTTGCGCAAGTTCATCATCGGTTAAGCTTTTCGTTCCGCAGATCAATTCACCCGTTACTTGGCTTTTTGGTCCTCGTTCAGCCAGACCATGTTGAACATTTTTCACTTGCATGTCGTACCAGTTTGCCCAAAATGTACTCAGTATTCCGCCATGATGTGTCATGTCGCGGTACCAATCAGTCGCACCCTCCCAGACGCACATTGCTGCCAGATGAGAGGGTTGCAGAGAGGCGACTTGCCAAGCGTTAATGCCATAGTAGGAGACGCCATTTAGTCCGACTTTACCATTGCTCCATGATTGAACCCCAGCCCATTGGATACACTGTGCGTAATCTTCAGTTTCCCTCGGTGAGAAGTGGTCCACATAGCCTGGCGATGCACCACAGCCTCTGGAGTCTACCCGAATACAAACATAACCATCTGGCACCCATTTCTCAGGATCTACGACCTCCCAGTTTTGATATTTATTCGTAGATCCTGCAGGTACATCAGGATGCTCATCAACCATGCGTTGCCATGCACTTGGGTAACCTTCCTGAAACGACAAACCTTTTGCATAAGGTCCATGGGTTAGGATGACTGGGTATTTACCATCATCAATAGGACGAAATATATCTGCTCGAAGAACTAATCCATCATCCATTGTGATTTCGACATTCCAATCAATGCGCATATTGTCCTGAATTTGTGAATCTGCCACGAATACTCCTGAGGGATTTAAAGTGTTAATTATTTAGGTTGGGTCATTTTCTCGGTGACATAACGGATAACCTCAACGGCATCGGCATCAGCGAAACCACCATCTATAGTTGCCGAATAGGTTTCGAGTACACCATTAGTTGCTGGCATTGGCACTCCAAATTTTTCTCCCGTATCGAGCATTGAAAGCAAATCTTTTTTCATACTTGCCACATCAAAAGCTACGGGACTAGGCTCGCCCATGATGGTGGGTATTTTGAGTCCAAGTACCGCCAGAGCAGCAGAACTATCTTGAATGGTGTCTAACATCAAATCTAGATCTAAACCGCCTTGAGTTCCCATGGCGATGGCTTCGGCAAGTGAACCCCAGTAAACCGCGAGCGGGAGATTAACGACCAGCTTAAGCACTGTTCCTTGTCCTACTGGACCGGCATGAACAATACGGCGACCAAAAACATTCAGTATTGGTTCTGCAGTCTTGAAGTCTTCATCACTGGCCCCACACATCACCAGCAGTTTCCCGATTTTCGCAGGGGCGACTGTCCCGGATACTGGAGCATCAACAAAACTTGCACCTTTGTTTCTTACTTGTTGGGCTATGTGTTTGACAGTAGGGGGGCGCAAGGTGCTCATATCAATAAATAATTTTCCCTCTACAGGGACACTCAGCAATCCGTCTGGTCCCTCAAAGACTGCACAAATCGCTGCATCATCAGTGAGCATGGAAACTACCACATCTACCGAGCTTGCTAAGGCAGCAGGTGATGGAGCCGCTTTAGCGCCTAAGCTTACTAAATGATCGACCTTATCCGAGCTTCGATTCCATACAATTAAATTATATCCAGCCTCCATGAGTAATGGCGCCATAACTGAGCCCATTTTTCCAAGCCCAAGAAAACCTATCGATATCATTTTAAAATCACCTAATATTTTGTTTAGTCGGGCACATATGCAATTAAATCGAGTAATGTGTTGGCGCCTTCAACGACCATAGGGCCACCAGCAATACCGATAGTAGTGGATACCGGCCTGTCACCTGGAAAGTAACTAGCCCACTCTTGAATTGAGTCGGAGAACCATTGCAGATCATTGTGAAAGCACACTCGGCGGACTATATTCTCAACTGAAGTCCCTGCTGCCTCACAGATACTAGATACGTTCTTCATCATGTAACGCATTTGATTTTGGCCAGGTGAGCCATACCAAGGCGCATTTGGATGGCGAATCATCCCTTGCGCAAGCACCCCTGATGAATCAAAAGCCATTTGAGTACTAAAGAACAAAAAGTTTCCGACTTTGATCGCCTGAGGTTCATGCCCCGGTTGCTCTGGTGCATCCGCTGTTTCAATAGTGTGTTTGGTCAAAGTTGCATCGTTGGCGAGTAGGGTGAGAGAAATCTCTACTCTGCATCCGCGCACACCCATTCCCATATACGGAACTACAACGCGAGCGGGAGGGTTGTGGGGGAACCAATGTTTCCAGACCTCATCCATTGCGGCAAAATCACTCGGATGACCTATGTAAACTTCCGCTTTAACTGCTTGCTCCAGTGAACTCCCCGCTGACTCAGCGACCAGTGCAAGTTTTTGAAGTGTGCGTTCAGTTTGTTGTGCAACACTTGAATCAAACCACATTTTGGTGTCTGAAATAGACCCCGCTGACTCGCCCATTGTGGCAGAGTTTGAATTTTCCCCGTCCCATTCTAGTGCTGATTCTGCCGATAAAAATACCCAGTCACCCCGTCGCAGTGCTGATGCATGAGCCCCCGGAGGAAGAGTCATCCCGCTGGGAGCACCATAGGTCTTAGTTTCGTGTTCATCGTCGAAGCAAATCATATCAACTTCTAATTGGGTGTCTCTCCACATAAGTTCGCTACATCCGACACTAGATGAAGGTGGGCAGTTGGTGACAAGCTTCTGACGTGATCGCAGATAGGGTTCAATGCTCAAATTTGGCCAATTATTGCCTTCTTCAAAGTCCTTGATACTGGGGTTTTTATTGGCAAAATATTGCCAAATTCGGACCATATCTTTGTTAATGTCACAACCGGTTGCCTTAATAGTGTCTGCAAGATTGCCTAAGACATAATCTGACTCCAAAGAAAGTTGACCCTTCAAATATCGATTCTCTTGTCTTATCTCAGGGGCTAAACCCGTCTTCATGTCACTGGCAAGCTGTCCAGCAATAAATACCCAGCCGCCAGCTTTTATCGCAGGGCTGTAAGGCATTAATGGTTTTGGAACGCCCGCTTCTAGGCCTGGCCATATGGCCTCAGGTAAAGAACTCTTTTTTGAACTCTGCTTTTTCATAACCTTGTACCTATAGAATAAAATGTTTAAATATATTGAGTAGCCATTGATGTATTCTCATCTAAGTGCATCCCTAACTCTTGTTCATTTCAGCTTGTTTTTGCTTAGCCATACTTTGTAGAATAGCGAAAACAGCAGCGGTATCTTGTTCACCAAAACCCTCTGCCATAGCCGATTCATAGATGGGTGAGGTTGCTGAAAAAAGAGGAGTGGATACACCTATTTCATCGGCAAATTC
>DNBN01000190.1:5091-6373 GCA_003491845.1 Porticoccaceae bacterium
CCCTTTGCCATCAGAGGGCTTCTTAATTCAAAAATTCTTGAGCTACCAGCTCCAGAAGCAATAACTTCACAAAACATATCTGCATCTAGACCACTAGCTACTGCAAGCGACAGTGCTTCCGCCGTTGCCACATTGTGAATGGCTACTAATAAGTTAGCGGCAATCTTCATTTTGGTGCCTTGGCCGAATTCTCCGATATAAAAAACGCTGCGAGCAAAACAATTGAAGACTGAGACTAGAGAATGGTAGGAGTCATTGGAACCGCTGGCATATATGGCTATATCGCCAGTTTTAGCCTGCGCACCTGTACCGCTGATCGGGCAATCGAAAAATTCAATACCCGCTTTTGCAAGCCGGTCATGGTTGTGCACCTTACAATCAATACTCAACGTACTAAGATCTGCAATTATGGGTTTTAGGGCAGTTACTTTTGGATCATTTAGTATTTGAGTTACTGTTGAGTTAAGAGCCTCCTCATTAGGAAGGCTCAGCAATATTAGGTCTGAGCATTGAGCAACTGCGGTAGCATTTAGTTGGGTTTTAACACCAATGATGTGTGCTTCTTTGCTAGATCTTTCATCTGGGTCGTAGCCGTACGTTTGATATCCATGTGTCACTAGATGATTGGCTAACGCTGAGCCCATTATTCCAAGGCCAATTACACCAACGCGTGGATGGGTTTTTGTCTTGGGAGTCTTTAGTGTTGTCATGGTAAAGATCTCTAGTGTTGGATCGCTTTGTTTCCCTCAAGCATCGTGCTTACAGCGCGGGATACGATCTCATTAAAATTACTGCTAACTCGGCTACGATAAACGTGTTTGCGTATGGCGTGATAAAATAAGCCACCATGCATAACCCAGACATGGTCTAATTCAATTTGGTCAATTGGGTTTATATCTATATCTGGCAGCCCGCAATAGTGTCTTAATTCAATGCAAATTGGCGCTAGGATTTTTTCTTCGACTAGACCGATGTAATGTTTATTTAACGGCTCTTCCATGAGAGCGGAAAACATATAAATACGAATCCATTCATTTCGATAAGTAGCTTCAGAATAGTTGCAGTAAAAGTCGCATAATCTTTTGTGCAGCGGCTGACTTCTATCAGTTAATGCCTCTGACCACACGGGGTCGAGTTTGTTAATATAGACTTCGTTAAAAACGCGCTCTATTAGTGATCGTTTCGTTGGAAAATAGCGATAGAGAAGAGGTTGAGTAATACCAAGTTGCAAAGCTAGTTCTCTAGTTTGCCCTGAAAATCCTTTTTCTGCGAAAAATTTAAT
>DNBN01000093.1:0-5865 GCA_003491845.1 Porticoccaceae bacterium
TGGTTAAAAGAGACTGCCGGCTTCGACGCCGTCATCGACTATAAGAATGAGGATGTTAATGCACAAATTGCTCATCACTGCCCCGACAAGTGGGACGTGTTCTTTGATAACGTTGGCGGCCCTATTCTCGAGGCAGCCCTAGATCACGTTAATTTGCGTTCTCGGGTTGTGTTATGTGGCAGTATCTCTGGTTATAACGCCACCACCCCCATACCTGGCCCCTCAAACTTATCGAATCTGACTATTAACAGAGCGCGGATGGAGGGCTTCGTTATTTTGGATTACATGCCGCGAGCAATGGAGGCTGTCCAAGAACTCATGGGGTGGGTCTCATCAGGCCAATTGATTTATCAGGTCGATTTACAAGAAGGCTTTGAAAATATCCCTGCCACGTTGCAGCGGCTTTATGCAGGGAAAAATCTTGGCAAGCAGCTACTCAAAATAGGTTCATAAGAATAAGCTCATAAAAATAGCCTCATAAAAATAACCAGTAGGATTGCCATGACACACATCATACCCAAAAAGCGCGAGGACATACCTGAGTTAGAACCGATGTTGCAAATGGTGGAGGCATCTATGGGCTTTCTGCCAACGTCCATGATGACCATGGCGCATTGGCCAGAACTTGCTCAAGTTATTGGGAGTCTTGGCGCAACGGTTCTAAACAGCGGTGAACTCAACGCTGGGCTAAAGCAAATGATTGCATTCGCGGTAAGTAACGCAGCGGGTTGCCATTATTGCCAAGCACATACGGCTAACTCAGCAGAAAAAAATAATGTCAGCGCAGATAAAATAAAAGCGATATTTGAGTTTGAGACAAGTGACTTATTTTCTGAGCAAGAGAAAGCGGCGCTCCGAGTTGCGGTGCATGCGGGTATGGTACCCAATGCGGTAGAAACTGAGCACATGAATGAATTGTCGAGACATTTTAGTGATAAGCAGGTCATAGAAGTTGTGGCCGTTATTTCTATGTTTGGTTTTCTGAATCGCTGGAATGACACAATGGCTACCACCTTAGAAAATTCCCCTAAACGTTTTGCAGCAGTCCAGCTTGCCTCGCACGGTTGGGTTGCAGGCAAGCACGAATAACCAATACGTGATCGCACGTAAAAAGGCGACTTGGCTTCAACTACATTGATGGGAAAGTACTATGAAAAAGCTTAATTTCTATGATCAACTCAACGCAGCTACGCTTTTGTTGGTGTCACCCGAGTGGCGAAAAGTAAAAGCAGCCCGTAAGTCAGCGGTATCGTTTGAAACGCCGGATGTCACTATGCCAACTGAAACTCGGATGATAGCGGGCCGCAATATTCGCCTTGCCCAAGCTGGGCCAGCCGATGCACCGCTTGTGGTATTACTCAGCCCGTTCCCAGAAAGTATTTTGAGTTTCACAGGTTCCTGGGAAGCGCTGACAGAGAAACATCGGGTAATTGCCATCGACCTTCCGGGGTTCGGTGCTTCTGAAGGTGACCGAAGTGATATGTCACCGAACGCTCAGGGCGCTCATCTGGCCGCGATCTTTGATGAGCTTGACCTTCATAATATCCACCTTGTTGGACCTGATGTGGGCATGGGAGCAGCACTTGCCTATGTTCTCAACCATAAACATCGTGTGACAAGTTTAACAGTTGGACATGGGGTTGGTGCGCCCGGCCCATTTAAGCTGGCATTTATGATTAATATGTTGGCCAAATTTGGTTTTATGCGATTCACAACTGGTTTGTTAGGTGCCGGCCCACTCATCGCTTTCTCGTCAAAACTTGGGTCCATCCGTCATCGGGCCAACGCTAAGCAAATAGATGATTATAAGCAGTCCTACTCTGGGCGTGCCCCTGAAGTAGTTTACTGGTTTAAGGACTTTCGTTCCAAAGCTGCAGAGTTGGCTGGTCGGGTGAAAGAAATCGATATACCTACTCTCGTTTTTTGGGGCGAGCTTGATGTTCTGTTTGACCCCAGTAATGCAGAGTATCTCGATAAAGCCCTGCCGCAAAGTAAGTTGCAAATTCTACCTGAAGCAGGTCATCTGGCGTGGGCTGATCAACCAGAATTATTCGCTGATATGATTATTGATTGGGTAGAGACCGCTCATAAATAAGCTTTGCTTTTATACTTTTAATCCCTTTGCTAGGAGTTAGTTTGCTGCTGTTCTCATATCAGTGAGCTTCTCCATAGTGTGGTAATCATCAGATGCTATCCACGCTAACATACATTATTTTTATTGGATCATATTAATCATCCACCTTGTATCATCTCAGATACACGCTAAACAAGGAATATTTGAGTACAGTGGGATAGGAAGACGATAACGGACAACTTTTCAGTATGGATTCAGCACTGTAGACATGAAAACCACTTGTGTTCCTTGCCATTCTTCTGGCTATGAGATCTGGGAATCATTATGAGATTCTTGCAGAACAATAAGACTGTATTTAAGGCAACCAGCTTGATAGTTGTATAGCTTTTAATATCACTCATAGAGTGACAAGAATAAATCTTGATGTTGAGCCACCAAATTATCTACTTAGTATTGACGGTCCAGAAAAGGTAAGCCTTACAGGTACTATTGAAGCGTCTTTAGTCAGTTTGGGTTCAATTGAATCGATTGTTAGTGTCACTACCAGTTTGATTAAAGTGTGACAATCTGTAGGTTAATACAGCAAAGGGCCTAATAAGGGCGAACTCTTAACCTGAGGAAATTTATACTAATTAGTGTTTTGACAGTTTAAGTTAAGCTTACTCCGCTAGCGTAAAAAAAGTCCCTAGTTTTTAGGGACTTTTGATTCGATATACTTTGCTTTTTAAAATCTACAAACCTCTGCTATTCTTTAAACTTAGGGAGTTTTGCAAAAAAGGTAGCCGATATCACCATAAATGCTGCGGCTGTAAACAAAGATATAGTGTAGTTACCTGTCGCATCGCGAATTGCACCCAAGATAACTGGGCTAAGGCCGGTGGCAATCAGAAACGTCGCATATTGTCGGCCATAAATTTGTCCGTAAGCATTGAGTCCGAAATATCTGGCCACCAAGTAGCCAATCAGGTCAACTTCGGCACCCACAGAAAATCCTATGACAAATGCCGCCGGCACAGCAACGACTGAGCCAAAGGTTGCCAGTGCCAACACGCCACAAATACAGGCAAAAAGGATAGCAATTGCCACTCGTGGTGCGAAGATGCGATCCACAGCAAAGCCAACTAAAAGACGTCCCAATACAACGGCGATACCAATAACACCGGCGATCTTGGCGGCAGTACTGGTGGTAAAGTCCATCTCCAAGAGGATCGGTACGAAATGGATCATCAATCCGCCGAGCCCCAACGACAGGCAAAATATTGCGGCCATAATTGTCCAGTATGTGCGGCTCGCCTTTGCCATTTTAAAGTCCTTACTGGCGGCATCTGGATCGATATTTACCGGTGTTTTGGCACCTTTGAGCCGAGATAAAACGACGACGATTACCACACCAACAACAGCAGTGAATAGAGCCATTGCAAAATAAGCACCTCGCCAACCAAATGCAGCGATCGCGTCACTGATTAAAACAGGCCCAAAAGTCGCAGCGACACCAGCGCCAGAGAGAGCAATACCAAGGGCTAAGCCCCGTTGTCTGTCAAACACACTATTGATTGCGCGAGTGTATGCCAAGGGGGATGAAGCACTGCCCAGCACAGCCTGTAGCATAGCCAGAATGACGAAGGTAGTGATGGACTGCACGAAGAGTCCGAGCATAACATAGGCTATTGATAGGCCAAGTAAAGAAATCAATATCGGTTTTACAAGACCGTAACGATCGACGATTAAGCCAATAAAGGGTAACACTGCGGCTAACGCGAGGGTGGACCCTAAAATACCAAAGGAGGCCTGTGCCCGTGTCCAGCCGAAGTCAGCAATCCATGCTTCGATAAATAGCCCTTGAGTGTAAAAGGGCAGCGAGGATACGCCAATTCCGATCCCAACCGCACATACCAGTACTAATAGCCAGTGGCGAGAAAACTCGCCATTAGTATTTTGATCATCATTAATTTGACTATTTTTTTCGCTCATAAATACTACCGCCTTATTACTTTGTTTGAGATAACGCCAATATTTTCGATTTCGAGTTCTACAACATCGCCATCGTTTAAAAAACGCAGGTGTTCCAGACCGCAGCCCAAACCCACGGTGCCCGAGCCGATGACCTCGCCAGGATAAATGGTTTCACTATTACTTATGTGAGCGATCATATCAGAGAAGGTCCAGTAAATCGTATTGCTGTTGCTATCACACCAGGTCTCCCCGTTGACACGCGCTTGCATGCGTAGGTTATAAGGATCACTAAGTTCATCTGTGGTGACAATAACCGGACCAAGAATAATAGAGTCGTCAAAGTCTTTGCCTTTGGCTGGACCGAGCATGCCAGGAGACTCAAGCATTTGTGCGTCTCGAGCAGAAAAATCGTTGTAAATTGTGTAGCCAAATATGTGATCTTCGGCGTGGGTTTTATCAATGTCTCGGCCTTTTTTGCCAATAACACAGGCTAATTCTAATTCAAAATCCATGATGTTGGAGTAGTCTGGCCACTCAATCTCTTTGCCACTATGTGCTACAGCGAAACGATTGGCCTTGTAGTAGAGCGGCTGTTGATACCAGACCTCGGGGACTGCAAACCGACCACTGGCGCGCAACTCCTGTTCAGCTATTACTGGATCTTCAGCGTTCATAGCGCTCAATTTAAGCGCGCTTTCAAAACAATTTTTTAGATGTATTTCGAATCCCAAGCAGTCACGTATTTGTGTCGGTTGAGGCAGAGGGGATAACCACTCTACCTGATCGACAGATAGCATTACTAAATCTGAAGAGATCAGTTTATACGCTCTATCTAGGGCAGATTGACCGGCTTCAATAAAGTGTTGCATGGAAGAGAAAGCAACATCCTCTGGCGCAGCGGCACTCAGATTAACAATGCCGGCGTTAGTCAAAGCGCCTAAATATTCTGCGTCCTGTAGCTTAAATGTGAGTAATTTCATTGAAAGATACCTATTTTATGCATAATTTGAACATCTAAATGCCAAACAGAGGGTGATTAGTTCTACCGCACATATGAGTCAAATTAATTTCCGTTGGATGGTTGTAACCGGTATTCATTTTATATCGCTCTGTATTGGCTTGTATTTTTCAGTAATTAGTTGCCTCACGCTTACCTTAGGCATAGACTAGATAACTTAAATGACCGGCGGTCAGTATATTAATGACCTCGGGTCATTACAAGATCGAATCAGTTAAAATATGAATTTAATAAAGTCTAATTATCAGATTAATTTTTTCTTTGTCGCCATCGATACTTGAGGCTTAAAAAATATTAGGAGTGAAACACTATGTCCGTTTACATAATTGCTAGATTTAAAATACATGACCGCAGTGAGTATGATAAGTACTCAGCTGGTTTTTCTGATGTTTTCAAAAGATTCGATGGCAAAATGTTGAGTGTTGATGAAGATCCAATGGTGTTGGCGGGTGAATGGGATGATACTAGGTCGGTGATTATTGAGTTCCCATCTGAAAAATCTGCTTTAGCTTGGATGACATCAGATGACTATGAAGCGATCGCGAAACATCGTAATGCCGGGAGTACAGTAAACTCTATATTAGTGAAGGGATTAGCATAATATAAAAATCATTGGCATATTCTGACCTAATCATGTCGCCCATTGGCTAGGCGATGTGGAATATTGCGGAAAATAAGCCACCTATGCCTATTGATCGATAGATGCCTATCCCCACGTTGCGCTTGCTGATGTTCAAGTTAATCAAGCCCAGTGGGGTCTGCAGCACAAGGCTAAGCAGGCGAATTAAAGGCCGCTAATGAAGCGGCCCAGCTTGCTTAT
>DNBN01000093.1:6140-10102 GCA_003491845.1 Porticoccaceae bacterium
TTATTCATACCTGCATTTTCGCAAAGTAGTTCTAGTATGTGGTTTCATAAGCTAAAGATTACTTATAAAGGTGAAGTAACGTATTGATAAAAATACTCACGCTGTCCCGTCAGACAGTTTCATGAAGAAAATTTATACCGTACGGTATTTAACCTAACTAAACTCAACTTTTAAAAGGAATTAAAAGATGACCTCAACAAAAATGTTACTTCTCCTTACCATGATATTTTTTGTGAGCACTGAAGCTTTTGCGCAAAGGCAAATTGAAGAAATTATCACAATAGGTTATGGGCCAGGCCCGTATAACCCAGTTGACCCAAATGCTTATATGTACATGCTGCCTAGCAGTTCTTGTTATCGACCTCCAGCGCCATATAATAATCAAACCCCACAATGGGTGATTGATCAATGCAAAGTAAATGCCACCATTGCCTTTAGAACCTGTGAAAATAAAGGGATAGACAAACAATTAAAAGAATTGAGCCGGTGTCAATTGGTTTCGCAAGCGATGCCCAAAGTGGCACTTGATGCCACAGTTGGTATCTCAGACATTGGATGGGTAAAGTGGCTGGGAGGGGAGTTTACAGTAAGTGGTGGTGTTACATTTGTTGACCCCGCAACCTACGGTATCATTTGCGTGAAAAGGGCAGAGTCTGAGAGAGAAAAAGACACTAACAAGTGCGCTAATAAAAGAGATGAAAAATGTCAAAGAAAAATTTGGAGCCAACACATAATACTTTATCTCAGAGTAAAACAGCTGGCGTATCGCTAGTTACCGCTATTGTTCTAATCGCCGGTTTCCTACTGTGGCGATCTGATGATGGCGGTAATAAGCAACTAAACACTGATAGTGCAACAGCTGTCAAAGAGACAAAGATTAAGTCTACTAAAGAGACAAAGGTTGAGGCTACTGACTTGGCAGAGGTGGGGGTTCAAGCTCTGCCGTCTGAGCCAAGTGAAGTAGACAGCAGGGACGATGTAACCATCAAATATTTCAACGCTGTGGCTGACATTGGCTTTTATCCCCCGGGTACGGCGAGTTACGAGGAGGGCTGGTGTGAGCAGTGGGAATTAAACGAAGAGGGTCGAGTGCTGGCTACCGCCGAATTCAAACACTTTTTAGAGCGTAACGGCCAAAGCCTGAGCGAAGAAAGAGACAAAGACGGCAGGCCGCTAAATTATCAGAGCTACAATAAAACCATGCTGCGACAACTTGGCAGCCAGGGAGACTTGACTGCTCTTTTAGGGTTATCTCTTCACCCAGAGTCTTCGCCAGAGGAAAAGCTGTGGGCCATAAATAAATCGCTCGCCTTCGGCGCTACTGCGCCAGTTTCTGAGTATGCGGTTGGTTTGGTTTTAGGTGCCTCAGCAAGAGGCGACAAGGACTGGTCAGATGAATATATTGAGGCCTTTGCATGGGCAGATGTAGCCGCTAGGCTAGGCGATATTTCAACAGCTGTACAGTTGTTGGGCTCTCTGGACAATGATTTGGAAAGCGCACGCACAGATCCTTATTATAGGCCAAAGTTGATTTCAGATGATGATTGGCACATTGTCGAGCAACGTGCTGATGATATATTTGGCGATATTGAAATTGCAAGATCCGACCTCAGTCTACCGCCGCTAAACTTGACTCAGCCTAAACCGGTGATGAGATTTAACGAAAAACTAGTTGGGGGTCTATTACTGGCTGATCTGTCGGGCAAACTGCCGCTGTTTGCCAAACGATATATCAGTGGCACAAACTGTATAGAAAAAGCCCGACAATATGCGGAGTTAGCTTGGTCGCCTCTTGGGCGGGCAATGTGGAATCTTGCGGAAAATAATCCACCTATGCCTATTGATCGATAGATGCTTCTGCCCACATTGCGCTTGCTGATGTTCAGACTAATCAAGCTCAGCGTGGGCTGCAGCATACATCAAGGCGAAGCTAAGCAAGTGATTAAAAGGCGTTTAATGATATGGGCTAGTTTACTCAGATTAAGGCGTTATGAGTAATGTAGTCTTTAACTAAATCACTAAATAGCCGAAAGAACTTTAGGCCAACTGCGGCAATGATCTATTTGCAGTTTAAATGTTTTATTAGCAATAATAGCAGTGAGCGACTGGACTAAGTGAGCCTATTGTCATACCGCGTACTGTATCGAATTAAGGTGTTTTAATATCATAGTCAGTGTATTAAACCATGACTACCAAACGCTAGTAGTTAAACAGTCGGCAATGTTTTTTGAGTCCCTTCATAGTGTTTAAATGAGTTTCTATTGTATTGTTAACAAAATAGAAGAAATCTCGCCGGCAATAATAGTGACAATGTAAAGATTTGAGTTATTGCTATCATTAATTTGCGGATATTTTCTTATTCCTAAAATCTTATTTACAAACAGATTGGTGGTATTGCTGTGCCCAACCACCAAAGTAGTTTTCCCCTGAGTTTCTTGCTGAAATGATGCTGAATAGAGGTCGTTTGGGTGGTATAAAAGTATGGGTAAGTGTTTACTATCCGCGGTAGGTTTAGCTGTTAACTGCGTTCGCTTAAAGTCGGTAGAATAAACAGCATCGAAGGGTACATTGGAGAAAATGTCTCGCCAATTATCAGCCCTAATTAAACCGTTGTGATTTAATTTTGGGTCATTGTCAGTGTTATCGATCCGCACTTTTTCAGCATGACGAATAAAGTAGTAGGTGGTTATCTCTGCAGAGTAGCAAAATGAGGATACAAAAACGCAGATACAAATTAGGCTTAGTTTTTTCATAATGCGGCTCATCATATCTGAAGCAGTTGTCCAGTCAAATTAGGTAGGTGGTGTAGGATTTTATTAGCCACAGTTTTACTATATTGAGATCAGACTAATTACTGTAGTTCTGCCTACTGCCGTTACGTTTAAAAATGTAAGGCGCTATTATCGGAATATAAACCTTTTTAGCGCCTTGTGGTGATAAACAAAAATTCTAGTATGAAGTTCAAAGGGCTTACCGCAATAACGGTGTTGTGTAACCCTGTAGGTTTTTTGATAACTCTTATGAGTCTGTTAATTTACTACTGATGTACCACCATCAACTGGAATAATTTGACCGGTGATAAAAGCACCTGCTTTGGATGCCAGCATAATGGCAACACCGCTGATATCACTCGCTTCTCCCCAACGCTGCATGGGAATGGTTTGCAGTTCTTCTTCAAAGGCTTCTTGGTCATTGCTTAAAAATTCAGTCATTTTTGAATAAAAGCGGCCCGGCGCTATTGCATTGACACGAATGTGGTCTTTGGCTAATTCAGTTGCAAGTATACGAGTAAGCTGATGGACGCCTGTTTTAGAGATGGCATAACTAAAGTTGTCCACAGCATTGCCCACCATGCCGGCAATAGAACCTATATTAATAATACTAGAGGTGTTTTCTGCGCTTGCGTTTATCTTAAGTAATGGGGTGAGAGCTTGAATTAAAAAAAACGGAGTTTTAGTATTAATGTTCATTGTTTTATCCCAACCCTTTTCGGGGAATTGGCCGAAAGATGCGCCCCAGCCAGCACCGGCGTTGTTAACTAGTACATCAATGTGTTGCTCACGAGATATTAACTGAGCAACTAGATTTTGCAGGCCTTCAGACGTTGCTATATCGCCTGGAATTGCGATACATTCACCATATTGGCTGAGTTCCTCTGCGGCACTAATACAGGCTTCGGCTTTGCGCGCAGTGATATAAACTCGCTTGGCACCAGCTTCCAGAAAGCCTTGGGCCATGAATGACCCCAGTCCACGACTTCCGCCAGTGACTACACAAATTTTATCTTGCATGGAAAATAATGATTCGATCATGTCTCGCTCCTTTTTTGGCTTATCGCCGGTTGTTAAATTAACTAATACTAGACTCAATATTAATTCTGATAGCACGATACCATGACCAGGTATCTTCAATACAGTTGTCAATGCAGGGTATTTGATAATTCAACTTATGCTTCGTCTCAT
>DNBN01000093.1:10397-22270 GCA_003491845.1 Porticoccaceae bacterium
ATGCTTCGTCTCATCGCTGAGTACGGGCTATGTTAACTATATATTGTTAGCTGAAGATTACGTTTAGATACTTTATTGATTCTATTTAATAGACATTTGTAAACCTTTGTATGGGCAATAAAGGCCCATTACTATATCGGTAGATAGAATCTTATTATTTGGAGTTTCAGTGCAGTGATCTCTCGTCTTATGTTTCAGGCGATTATTACTACTCGATAGATAACAGCAACTACGATGTTTTTTTGGTTATGCTTTCGGAGTAAGATGCCACAGGCGAGTTTCATTGGGGCAAGATAAGAGAACAGTCGATATCTACCCCTCCCCCTCCCTGTGGGCCGGGCAACAATATTTGCTTAGTGCACTCTATAATAAAGGCTGTGGGCTAATAAACATCATTGCGGTGCGCATAGTTTGCCTTAACTCTCTGGTTTGTTGGGGTTTGTGGTTGCTATTAGTCCATTTTATGAAAAATTAGCCTTCAATAAATAGTGTCTAGATACGGGTATTTTTTATAGCTTTAAAGTAGGTCGTTGAACTAATCAATAGATCTATTGTTGATTAATATTAAATCCTGGCCATTGTGCTCCCAACAGTATCGTCATCTTTTTGTACGATATTGCTAAATCTCGTTTTGCAGATTTGCTACCGTCACTATTTTCGAAACGACAAAGATTTTCTCAGGCTGGACGACTTATAAGATATGTTATATCATATCTTTTAATCAATAAACTACTCTTAATAGGATTTCATTTCGATGAAGCAACTACCTGTGACTGTGCTCTCTGGATTTCTTGGTGCCGGTAAAACGACTGTTCTTAGCCATATTCTCAATAATCGACAGGGCAAAAAAGTGGCGGTTATCGTCAATGATATGAGTGAAATTAATATTGATTCGGCGATTGTAAAGAATGAAGTTTCTCTCAATCGCAGTGAAGAAAAGCTTGTTGAGATGAGTAATGGCTGTATTTGCTGTACTCTGCGCGAAGATCTATTGGAGGAGGTGACTAAACTCTCTCAAGAGGGTAGATTCGATTATCTTGTAATCGAGTCTACAGGGATTTCAGAGCCTCTTCCAGTCGCCGAGACCTTCACCTTTGAAGATGAAAATGGAGTTTCACTATCAGATGTTGCTAGCTTGGATACGATGGTTACCGTGGTTGATGCGGTAAATTTTATAAGGGACTATGACGAGGCAAAATACCTGCAAGATACTGGTGAGTCGTTGGGTGATGAAGACGAACGAAGTGTTGCCGATTTATTGGTAGAGCAGGTGGAGTTTGCTGATGTCATTTTGATTAGTAAAACTGATTTAGTCAGTGCGACTGAGATAGCTCGCTTAACAGCAATTCTAAAAACCTTAAATACCGAGGCTAAAATTGTCCCTATTGCTGAAGGCCAAATAAATGTTGATGAAGTGCTCAATACTGGTCTATTTAACTTCGAGCGCGCTCAACAAGCTCCGGGTTGGCTCAAAGAAATGCGTGGCGAGCATGTACCTGAGACCGAAGAATATGGTATTGGCAGTTTCACCTATCAGGCAAGGCGACCTTTTAACCCACAAAAATTTCATGATTTTTTACATAGTACTGATAAATACGGTAAGTTGATTCGGTCTAAAGGTTATTTTTGGCTCGCATCTCGTCCTGAGTTTGCCGGTCAGTGGAGTCAAGCAGGAGGCATTGCGCGCTATGGCTTCGCAGGGATGTTTTGGAAGGCTATTCCCAAGCATAACTGGCCTGAGGATGAAGAGTATTTGGCCTCTATTGAGAAGCAATGGGTCGAACCTTTTGGTGATATGCGTCAGGAATTAGTTTTTATTGGTCAAGGCTTGAATCAAAGCCTCATGACAGAATCACTTAATGAGTGTCTTTTAAGCGAAGAAGAGGTTTTGCGTGGTAAAGCTTACTGGGCAACATTGCAGGATCCGTTTCCTGTTTGGGAACAAGCATGAATTCTACACATCTTTCACAGCTATCTAATCTTGAGCCGATTAATGAGCGGGCAGTAAAAGTTCGAGATACCATTCAAGGTTGTGAGCCGTCAGTGTTAGCTGATATATATCGTGAAGATACCAATATTGTTGTTTGGCAACGTTCATTAGGTGAAACATTGGTCAGTGATGTGGACGACTTTCTTGCGTCGAATCCACATTTTCAAGCATCTATGACTGTTACGCCACAAAGCGCTCTTTACAGTATTAATGAGTGTTTAATGGATCCGGCCCAAGGTCAGTTAAGCGAAAATATTACTGAACTAGTGGAGATGTTCTGCTGCCTTTTTGAGCTTAAGCGTGTCGGTTTGCGTCTTTCTACACTTGATCGAGCAATGTGCCCAAAATTTCATGTTGACAGAGTACCTTGTCGCTTGGTTACCACCTTTCAAGGTGTGGCTACGGAATGGTTGCCTCACCAGGCGGTAAATCGGCAAAAGTTAGGCCTTGGAAGTCAAGGTAAGACCGATAGTCAATCGGGGTTATATAAACATTCACACGACATACAACAACTGCATAGTGGTGATGTTGCTCTTTTAAAGGGTGAGCTCTGGGAAGGAAATGAGAATGCCGGTCTGGTTCACCGTTCGCCTGCCTTATCGGAAGGTCAGCGTCGTTTGCTACTAACACTAGATTTTAGTAGTTGATTGCCCGATTTATTGCGGTAAAGATTAGGCTTCTGTTTTTTAAAATTTTGAGCGAATATAATTAATTCAAAGTGCCACTGCGGATATTACTGTCGGCATGTATTAAATGAATATTCAACAACTTAGTTATTTCTGTTTTTCATTCTTTACCTTATGGTATGGCTTCTTATAGCTATAATCGAGTTATAGTGAAATCGAATTCGCAACGACAAATGATATGTTGTAACATGCTACAACTGTAGATTATTTGAAACTTTAGGGTGTTATGTTCTAGGGATTATTTCAAAACAGTACCACGTAAAAGATCTTTGTTTTTATAATACAGCGACAAAGCCAGGTACCAAAAATGGATCATGTTGAAAAAATTATTGGACATGCAGAGCAACAGTGCAAAGCACATGGGGTTCGGCTCACCGTAAAGCGAAAACAGGTCTTGGCTGGACTTATCCAATCGGATAAAGCACTGTCTGCTTACGAGATCGTCGATTTTTGTACTCGTCACTACGGACAGACTATGCCAGCTATGTCTGTCTATCGGATTCTCGAATTTTTAGAGCATGAACATTTAGTTCACAAACTTAGTCTGGCCAATAAGTATGTGGCCTGTGCTCATATTAGTTGTGGTCATGCCCATGCTGTCCCGCAATTTTTGATTTGTCGACAATGTAGCAAGGTAAAAGAAATTAGCATCCAACCCGCGACGATTGCCGAACTTCGCCAAAGTGTCAATGAGGCTGGATTCAAGCTGGTAACCACACAGCTAGAAATGAATTGCCTCTGCGAGGGTTGCATTGCGCAGGCGGCTTAATACTTAGGACAGAAAGCTATGAAAATACAACAAGCAGCAACAGATAAAATAGCCATTGGATTATCAATTGCGTGTGTCGTCCATTGTCTGATGTTACCCATTCTTATTTTGGCACTACCGAGCATCGCTGCGCTCAATCTTGATAATGAAGCTTTTCATGTTTGGATGGTTGTGGCTGTTATTCCCTGCAGTATTTTTGCGTTGAGCCTGGGTTGCAAAGAGCATAAACGCTACCAACTGTTTTTCTGGGCATTAGCTGGGTTAGTAATGCTAGTGTTGGCTTTGGTATTGGGAGAGGAGCGAATTGGAGAGGCAGGGGAAAAGATAATGACACTTGTAGGCGCAAGTCTCGTTGCGGTAGGGCACTGGCTAAACTTTCGTTTATGCCGGGCACAAGATTATAAAAATTGTGACTGCCCCGGTGATCAAGTACAAAGCGTAAAATAAACAAGTTCGTTAGTCTTATTTTATATTGAGGGTTAGCAAGCCGGTGTCAAAAAAACGTGGAATTTTGTAATTACACAACCTTGTTCGCGCGCTTTAGTTGGCATTATTGAGGAAAAATTTTGGTAAACAAAGAGCAATTATCTAGTGAAAATACTACAGGCAGTGACTCGTCTTGTTGTAGCAATGCAGCGTGCTGTCCACCGAAAATACCAATGAGACGTGAGATGGCAAAAATTGGACGCAATGACCCTTGTCCTTGCGGTAACGGTCGTAAATTCAAAAAATGTTGTGGTCAGCAAGGTTAATTTTCACTATGCTTGGATAAATAGCTTGGAGGACTGGGCTCTTGTCCCTTCACCTATTCCTCTAAATATAACCGCCTGAATACGTGAGCTAGCTATAATCGACTTATCTCGTTGCCTCTACCAAGTAAAATTTCATTGTTAAGACTGTTCTTCTTGTTTATCGGTTCTTTTTCGTCTGTTGCCATGTGATATATATGGCAGATGATTTTTTATTTAACGTATCGAAATGTAGCTATAGGCTATGGTTTCAGTAGCACCTTGTTATTGATTCTTGAATGATCTTTCGCTGTAATGGCATCTCTGGAGTAGTTGCGCTATTGCAGTTGCTGGTGTTTATTTGATTACTATATTAATAGCCCCAATGAGTTGTTTGTTTAGACTATAAAATACTTTGAGGAAATTACATGCAAGTTGCAATTTTTGGTGCTGGATCAACAGGTTGTTATCTTGGAGGACTGCTGCAGCTTGGTGGTTGTCAGGTCAGTCTAATTTGCCGTCAGCGTATTTGTGATTCTATTGTTGACGCCGGAGGTATAACGTTAACTGACTATACAGGTCAAAATGAAAAGGTCATGCCAAGTGCATTATTGACAAAGTTGACAGATGAAAAATTTGAAGCTGTATTTGTCATGCTAAAATGTCATCAACTTGAGGCGGCACTATCAGATTTGCAGAAGCTTGCGGAAAATGGAGCAGAGCTCTTTTTTATGCAAAATGGTTTAGGCAGTCTGGACCTTATTAGAGAGCACTTACCTCAGGAAAAAGTGAAACAGGGAATTACACCTTTTAATGTTT
Organism: Porticoccaceae bacterium; assembly: GCA_003491845.1. GTDB lineage: Bacteria > Pseudomonadota > Gammaproteobacteria > Pseudomonadales > Porticoccaceae > HTCC2207. The sequence continues at coordinate 15,390 of DNBN01000093.1, forward strand.
TGAGTTTGGAAAATGCACGTTTCCATCGAGGTACTGAAGGGACTTTATTGTTTCATAATACACCGATATCTGAGCTTTTCACCAAGCATCTCAAGGCGATTGGTTTCTCCTGCGAGCTGTATGTGGATATGCAGTCTGTGATTTACGGTAAATTATTGCTCAATCTTAATAATGCACTTAATGCGATAGCGAATCAGCCGATAAAGACGCAACTTGAGAATCATAAGTTAAGACAGGTTTATGCGTCTGCCCAGAGTGAATGGCTTGCTGTAGCAAAAATGGAGGGAGTTGAGCTTGCTCAATTTACTTCGGTGAAGCCTTCTTGGATGCCGACAATTTTGCGTCTGCCAAACTGGATATTTCTGCATTTAGCAAAGACGATGCTGGATATAGATCCCCATGCACGCTCTTCAATGTGGGAGGATATACAAATAGGTAGAAAAACCGAAATAGAGTTTCTTAATGAAGCGGTGGCCAAGCGCGCCGAAATGTTAGGTATTGAGGCGCCAACAAATAGAAAAATAAGCTATCTTATTGGCAGGTTAGAGCAAGGTAGTAATGTATCTGTAGACCAGCTTTATTGATTTTATACCTAAAGTTACCCATGCAGATGTTACCTGTAGCGGCCTCTATGTCAGCCCATTTAATCTCATATTTAAAGTTACTGTGATTTGAGCAAACCTTTTACTGTAATGTGCAATTAACGTTTGATATATTTTGGCCCAAGGATATCCATTGTTAGGTTTTAGCGCAGCGATCTATGACGTTAAGGGCTAGTATTCTTCGCCTAAGAGATTTTTTCGCTACCTACTTTGTAGTGTAGATATTAGTAACAAATAATTTAAATATGTCTCTTAAGTGTCTCTTAAGTGGCCTTTGCGGCTATTTAAAGTCGTTTTTGACAGGCCGCTATTTGGGTCTTGGCGGCTCAGATTATCAAGTTAACTTGTTTATTAAATAAGATTCCATCGATTTCCGGTTTAGCAAACCCAGTGGGCATTTGACCTTGATAGCCCGAGTCGACAAAGAATTACCTTTCTATAATTGCCGTCACACCCTGTCCTCCAGCAGCGCAAATGGAAATAAGCCCTCGACCACCACCCTTTTGTTCTAATAACTTCGCTAAGGTTGCGATAATTCTTGGTCCTGTGGCGGCAAATGGATGACCCGTAGCTACGCTGGATCCGTTTACATTAAGTTTAGCTCTATCAATACTGCCTAATGGTGCATCAAGACCAAGTTTTTCGGTACAGAAGGCCGTATCTTCCCATGCTTTCATGGTGCACAACGCTTGAGCGGCAAAGGCTTCATGAATCTCATAGAAATCAAAATCTTGCAGACCAATGCCAGCTCGCTTAAGGAGTCTGGGCACGGCATAGGCAGGTGCCATAAGTAAGCCCTCACTATGCTCCCCTTGGCTATAGAAATCTACTGCGGCAACTTCGCTATGAGTCAGATAGGCTTGTATAGGCAGGTTATGCTTTTGTGCCCATTCTTCACTTCCCAAGAGTACTGCAGCTGCGCCATCAGTAAGTGTGGTGGAATTAGCAGCTGTTAAGGTACCGTTTTCGCGGTCATAAGCAGGTTTTAATTTAGCCAGTTTTTCTAGCGGCGTGTCACGCATAATTCCGTCACGTTTAACATTATTAAAAGGCATGACTAAATCTTCAAAGAAGCCGCGTTGATAGGCTGCTAACAAATTTTGATGGCTATTAAATGTCAGTTGATCTTGTTCTTCGCGACTAATATCCCATTGCTTAACCATTAACTCACAATGTTGCCCCATTGACAGTCCCGTGCGAGGTTCGGCATTAGCCGGCAACAGAGGAGCCATAAAGCTTGGTCTGATACTCGCCAGCGCTGTTAATCGCTGCCCTAAAGTCTTGGCACGATTTAAATTGAGCAACATATGTCGATATTTTTCATTGACTGCTACCGGCGCATCACTGGCAGTATCTGTGCCAGCTGCTATACCTGATTCAATTTGGCCAAGAGCTATTTTATTGCCAACTAGAATAGCTGCTTCTAATCCAGTTCCGCAGGCTTGTTGAACATCATAGGCAGGCGTTTGAAGAGATAAACCTGAGTTTAAGGTGGCTTCTCGGGCCAAATTAAAATCACGAGAGTGCTTCATTACTGCACCAGCAGCAACTTCTCCCAGACGCTCTTCGGCGAGATTAAAACGCTTCACCAGTCCTTGAAGGGTGGCACTTAGCATATCCATATTGCTGGAGTGGCTATAGCTAGTATTACTGCGTACGAAGGGAATACGGCTGCCGCCGATGATGGCGACTTTGCGGATAGCTGTCATAGTGATTATCTCGTCGGTTATAGATGGTGGTGTCCTTAGTCTACCAGTAATACTAAATTGACTAAATATAAAAGCCATTGACTGGTGCGAAGGATTAATTGTCATCAGGGCTAACTATTAGGATATATCTGCGGTTAGACTATCGGAACTGGTCAACACACTGTTTTTGGGGTAACAACGAAATGTCTGATAAGTACTTAGAAATTGCCAACTCAACCATTGGTAAAAAGCTATTGGCTGCAGTTGGACTACCCGACCCAGTTTCCTTGTTGCGCGAGGATGCTGAGCAGCCACATAAATTGACGGGTCAAATATTATTGGGTAGCAGTCAGGATGCTGTTTTTGCAAAATCCATTAGCGCTTTTGTTACCGCCGCTGGTGCTGCATTGTGTAATGATTCCATGGAGGGCAGCGGGCATTTGATTTTTGACGCCTCAGGTATTTCCAGTGCAAAGCAAAGTGCAGAACTTTACAGTTTCTTTAATAAACACCTAACGTCAGTGAAGAATTCCGGACGAATAATTATCATCGGCCATAAACCCTGCTCTTTAGATGATCGTGAGCATGCCGCAATTCAGCGTGGCTTGCTTGGCTTTGTTAAGTCTGTTGCCAAGGAAATCGGTCGTAAAGGTGCTACAGCTAACTTGGTATTTATTGATAAAGGGGGTGATCAGGCACTTGAGGCACCAGTTCGATTTTTGCTTTCTGCAGGTTCGGCTTTTATGAATGCGCAGGTGCTAACGGTTGCCGCGCCGGTGGCTGATATGGCTGCTGATTGGGTAAAGCCTCTTTCGGGTAAAACCGTTTTGGTTACGGGTGCTGCAAGGGGTATTGGTTTGGCAATTAGTCAGATCCTGGCCCGAGATGGTGCGGAGGTGATTGGCGTCGATGTGCCTCAATCACAGGATGAGCTGACAGCGGTAATGAGTGCGATTGGCGGTTTAAGTTTGCCATTAGATATTACAGATAATGATGCGCCAGATAGACTTCGAAATTTTTGCACTGCTCATAGTTCAGCCTTACATGCCGTTGTGCATAATGCAGGTGTAACCAGAGACAAGACATTATCGAGAATGTCTGCACATCAATGGGATCTGCTGATGGAAATAAATCTTGGTGCTGTGCAACGCATTAATAACGCCTTACTAGAGACCAGGTTATTGGACAATGGCGGTAAGATTATTGGAGTTGCCTCGATTAGCGGTATCGCTGGAAATGTTGGGCAGACCAACTATGCCTTTTCAAAAGCAGCAATTATTGGTGTGATTGATGCCTTGGCAGCACCTTGTGCCTTAAGAGGCATTACTGTTAATGGTGTGGCGCCGGGGTTTATTGAAACACAGATGACCGCAGCTATTCCTTTTGTTACGCGGCAAATGGGTCGCAGGCTCTGTTCTCTTGGACAGGGCGGTCTTCCGGTTGATGTAGCCGAGGTTATCGGGTTTTTTCTTAGTCCTCAGGCGGCCGGCATCAACGGTAATATGGTAAGAGTTTGTGGTCAGAGCTTATTAGGGGCTTAAATTTAGGTGAGCATTATAAGAGCGCCAATATCTTCACTAATTGTAGGCAGTTTTCACAATTAGGGCAGTATTGAGCTGCTCAGTCTTTTGGTATTCTCAGTGTGGCAGTTGCAGGTAGATTATCATGAGGTGGCTATATGATTTTTCATAGCTTTTATTTAACAAATAGTCGATAGAAAGTACTGCACAATTGATGCTTGTATTAGAGCTTTGCCTTTAGTGCTTTTTATCTGTGAAATTTCACTCTAAATTGTTTTTATATTGCTAATTTGGCGCAGCATATTGAACGGACTTTGTTTTTAATCACTTCTATTTAAAATAGCGGTTAAGTTTTTTGTTTGGTCAAGACTCCATCTTTAGAGGCGTAAATCTTGACGTTATAAGATCAAGACGTTATCTTAAAAGCTGTTTGTTACATTAAAATTTAACAGTTTATCCGCCAACACCGACGTTAAATCCGACAAAAATATTATAAATGAGGAAGATAAAAATGGGCAACAAACTATCTAATCGGGGAATCATAGGTGATCAAAAAGCCACACTTATAAGGGCGCTACTTTTTTCTGCGATTGCAGTTGTGCCAGTTGTATCCAGTAGTGTTTTGGCCAATACGTCAATTGATGAAATTATTGTCACCGCGTCTAAGCGTGAACAAACGTTACAAGAAACACCCATTGCAGTGTCAGTGGTTGGTAAGCAAGAAATTACTAGGGCGAGTGTTTCAGGTATTAGTGATCTGCAGATCCTCCTCCCGTCTTTACGCGTTACCACAGTCCAGACATCGGCTGGGCAAAATTTAAATATTCGTGGTTTTGGTAACGGTAGTAATAACACCGGTATTGAACCTTCAGTCGGCGTATTTATTGACGGTGTTTATAGATCGCGCGCAGGTTCTCAAATTGGTGATTTACCTAGATTAGAGCGGATAGAGGTACTTCGAGGTCCTCAGAGTACCTTATTTGGAAAAAACGCATCTGCAGGTGTTTTAAGTATTGTTACCGCCGCACCAAGCTTTGAAACTGTGCGCAGTGTTGAAGCTGAATTAGGTAATTATAACCAGCGAAAATTTAAAGGGTATATCTCTACAGGACTCACCGATAAGCTGGCAATTAGTTTTTCTGCAGGCCATAACATGCGCGATGGGTATACTGAAAGGTTAGATGACGGAAAAGCTCTGGGAAATCGGGATCGTTGGAATTTGCGCGGCCAAGCGCTCTGGGAGGTTAACGATGATACTAGTGTGAGAATAATTGCTGATCAGAGTGAGTTAAATGAAGTCTGTTGTGCGGTAAGTAATATCATCAATGGGCCTACCGCATTTGCTATTCAAGCCCTAGGAGGCACAGTACTCAGTCCTGATGAGCCCTTTGCCTATAAGTCAGCTGTGTCAACTGATCCGTTTAATAAAATTAAAGATGGTGGCATCTCCGCTCAAGTCGACATTGACTATGATGGTTTTTCTGTGACATCTATAACTGCTAAGCGAACATCTGAAGGCTCAAGTGGTGGTGATGTGGATTTCACTAGCTTGGATATCGTTAAAACCGGTGGTGCGACTAAGATTGATACTTTTACCCAAGAGCTTCGCGCTACCTCTAATGGTGAGGGCGCTCTTAGTTGGATGGTAGGTGGTTATTATTTTGATGAGACCATTGAACAGACCGGTTACACTGACTTTGGTGATGATATAAGAATATACGCCGACGCGCTGTTTGGTGGGCCGGCAGCTATTGCTGGGGCCGAATTTTACTCAGGTCTTGCGCCGGGTTCGGTGCTCTCGACAGATATATTAACTGGAATGGGTTTTGATCAAGACAACCAGGCCTACTCAGTGTTTGCTTCGGTAGACTATAGTCTTTCTGATGCTTTAGTCGCAACCTTCGGCCTTAACTATACGAATGATAAGAAAGATGTTGCAGCCTACAACACGTTTAACAATGACACATATTCCAATACCGATTTAACCGCGACTTTGACTGGTACACCTCTAGCGCCATTTATTCCAAGCCTTCAAGGCTTGCAGTTTAGACCCTTATTTTTGGATTTCCCTAATGTTGTAGAGGATGGTAAATCAGATGACAGTAAAACGACATGGACTGCCCGATTAGCTTATGAAGTAAATGATGCGCTCAATGTTTATGTTACCGCAGCGACGGGCTTCAAAGGAACCTCATGGAATCTTGGCGGTGATGCTCGCCCATTTGCAGTTGATCAGCAAGCGCTTGGTGAGGCGGGTTTGTTACAAATCAATCAGACCTTCGGCACTCGCTATGCAGAGCCTGAGAAAGCCATGGTATTAGAAGTAGGCATGAAAGGTAGGTTTGAGCGCGGCACCTATAATGTTGCGATTTTTGACCAGTCTATTGAAGACTTTCAGGCTAATGCGTTTAACGGTACAGGTTTTGTTCTTTCGAATGCCGGTGAAGTTTCATCAAAAGGGATTGAGTTTGATGTAACTTATGCGGCAACTGATGCATTGATCTTCAATTTAGCGGGAACCATCATGGATCCAATATATGATGAATATGTTGGTGCATCTGGTCCAAATGGAGTCGTTGTTGATCTGTCTGGTGAGAAACCATCGGGCATTTCTGAAAGAAACTTCACAGGCTCCGTTACCTATCAGTTTGCAATGGATGGCGGTATTGAAGGTTATGTGCGAGCTGATTATATTCACGAGAGTAAGACTCGAACGGCTACTAACGTTCCAGAAGCTCTTACTCGCGAAGTTGGAACTGCAGGTGCAAGTGCTGGTGTTGAGTTTCCCAATGGTGTCAATATGAGACTTTGGGCGCGTAATCTCAATGGCGATGAATATTTTACTGGTGCGTTCCCAGGTGTTGTTCAGGCAGGTACGTTCAATATATTCCCTAACGAACCTCGAATGTTTGGTTTGACGGTTTCTACAGAGTTCTAATTAATCTGTAGCATTGAGATTCATGGCGGTACTTAATAGACGAAACGCTATCTATAGATAAAAAGCCCTTGTTTTTACAGGGGCTTTTTTATTATTTTTAGTAGCATGATTGGTTTAAATGGTTTAAATGGTT
>DNBN01000093.1:22597-22814 GCA_003491845.1 Porticoccaceae bacterium
GGTTTAAATGGTTTAAATGGTTTTTAGGTGATTTAGCTTGTGCCTATAAATTACTCTAGCCTTATTGTTTAAATACTGCCATTGCACCAAGCACAAATTGTACCGCGTTATTAATTGTTTTTGTCTATAACAACCATACCGACTAACATGCTCTGCTACAGCGATGGAGGCCCCAGATGACATTTTTACCAAGGCTTTTGCTTGATTTTCAGTAACC
>DNBN01000011.1:0-240 GCA_003491845.1 Porticoccaceae bacterium
TTAATACTAATAAAAACCACCCCCCATTCCACTACATAAAGCCTGGCCCGGGGTTCCTGAACCATCTTGCCTAGGCCCGTGGACCGGGAACCAAGAGCCAGTGCACTTTCGGGCGATAGATCACGCACCTTCGTCTTGGCTGTTGTGTTGCCTGAGCTCAGTTGCACTGGATCGTTTTGCTCGGGCCGCGGTCCGTGGAACAACGGCAGCGGTTACTGTGCCCAATCGCTACAGCTAAGC
>DNBN01000011.1:583-2688 GCA_003491845.1 Porticoccaceae bacterium
TAACTGCATCTCTATTCACGCATCAATTTTGAAGCGATTTTTTCATTTATCATCGCAGCATGGACCAGGCATAAAATAAAGTTGTCATTAGTGTGTACACGGCAAGAACTACAACATTAATTGGGTTTCCAGAAAGTTTAGGCGTCTTGATTTGAGAGACGTTCAAAGCTGCTAGGCATAGTCCGCTTAAGGCAAGGATAATAGCGAATGTGGAATGTTCAAAATAATCTGCAAACATTACAATAAAAACGAGGCTGATGCTGTTATTGTCAATCGCAAGTCCTGTGTATTTTGCATCATCTGACAAACCGAATGTGCTGAAATAGCTCAAACGGATCACACCGGAAACTAAGGTGATAAACACAACAGGCAAAAACCATGGGCTGAAATCTCCAAAACTTAGGATTAAAATAGCGGGTGTAATGCCGTAACTTACGATATCTATTAATAGATCAAGCGTGCCACCGAAGGCACGGTCATCGCCTGTGCGTCCCTTCATACTGCGGGCAATCAATCCATCCGCCCAATCAAACCCAACAGCCCAAATCATGCCTATCATCGCAGCAGGATAGAACCCGATGATCAAAAAATATATCGCCAACAAGGAACATCCCAATCCCGCGAGTGAGCAAATGTTTGGTAGATCTTTGGCGTATGACAGTATCGGAGGTTTTGGCGCGGCGCCGTTTTTGATTGTCATGTGACATCCTTTGGGTTATGAGGACGGGCTGCTCGTAAAAACTCGACAGGCAATCTCTATTTCCATTCGTAGTGCATTTGAAACGTATGGTTTCAAAACTTTAAGCTACTCCGTACGCCTGAGCGTGTGGAGACATATCAACGCAATTGTTTCTGAATAATTTACTAACTGTACGCACGAGAAGACTCTGTTCTTGATCGCTATCATCGAAGCCAGGTGGGTAAAAGGATAAACCGAAAATGATTGTATATACCGTTGGTACTTTCGACCTGCTTCACGTCGGCCATTTGGCCTTGTTGAACCACTGTAAATCTTTAGGCGATATTTTGGCAGTTGGCGTAGCCTCTGATGATGTCGTGAACCAGTACAAGCTAAACATACCGATTATTCCATTAGAGCAGAGGGTTGAGATGCTAGAAGCGCTTAGCTGTGTTGATATTGTACGCCCGTATCACACATTAGAATATGTGTCTGGATGCAAAGCAGTGGGGGCAGATATTTTTGTGATAGGTGAAGATTGGGGGTGTAATTCCCACAATCTGGATGTTTCCGGCTACCTGAGAGAGATGGGGAAAGAAATAGTACAGGTGCGCTATAACCCACGTACGTCATCCACGAAAATCAAAGAGATGGTGCTGGAGCAACGCAATGTCTGCGCTGAACCATATTAAGGGTCGCTTGAAGTTGCCCCCTTATTAAAATGGTTCTTGCCCACAAACACACAGGAGTGTGAAATTAAACTTCTCTATTCCAAGCCAGAGGCATTTAGTGCGGGTGAATGTGGTAGGATCATTGCGGCTATAACCGCAGTACCTTTCAAAAATGCTATGCTTGTGCAGCAAAAAAGAAACCCTGCACTACGGACTGCAAGTTTGGTATGGCTTGATGAGGTCGATGGACTTGGCTGGGTCATGGATCGGTTGATTGAAATCATCCGTATTTCCAATATTGATCAATTTGATTTTGATCTTCGCGAATTCGCTGAAAGCCCTCAGGTAGCAAGATATGATGCGTCTGATAATGGTCACTTTGCGTGGCATTCTGACGTTGGCGAAGGCATTTTGGCGCGCAAGCGTAAGCTTACACTCGTCCTACAGCTCAGCGAGCCAGATTCTTATGAAGGAGGTGACCTCGAGGTTATGCCAAGCGCCCAAATACTATCTGCCAACCGCGGCCAAGGCTGTGTAAGTGTCTTTCCTAGTTTTACATTGCATCAGGTAGCACCAGTACAAAGTGGGGTCCGCTATTCGCTCACACTATGGGCGCATGGACCAGTATTTAGATAACCAAAAAAAATTATCGAACGTTGGTAAACCCTCTGCTTGCAACTATCAGATTAAACTAGATTGAAGTAGGCGGGCGGGTACTGTCAGATTAAACTCGGTTGAAGCGAGCAGGGTGTATT